>DATCGB010000154.1:0-7170 GCA_036509155.1 Candidatus Tumulicola sp.
AACCTCGACACCGCCTCGCTGATCGAACGCGCGATCCTGACCGGCCACGACGACCGCATTTTTCACGACACGCTGCGCGCCGCAAGCGACATTCTCTCACACACCGAGAGGGACGATCGATGAGCGCCAAGGGCCGCGTGCAAGTGTTCGCCGACGCGCCGGCCGTGGCGCAAGCGTTGGCCGATCTCATCATCGACGTCGGGCAGACGGCGATGGCCGATCGGGGCAGCTTTCGCGTGGCGCTTTCGGGCGGAAACACTCCGCGCGCCGCCTATCGGCTGCTCGCCGAAGCACCGCGCAGCGAGGCGCTTTCGTGGAGCGATACGTTCGTCTATTTCGGCGACGAGCGCTGCGTGGCGCCCGACGACGAACAGTCGAACTACCGGATGGCGAGCAAAGCCTTCCTCGACGCCGTGCCGATCCCGCGAGCGAACGTTCACCGGATTCGCGGCGAGATCGATCCGGCCGCGGCGGCCGCCGATTACGCGACGATTTTGCGCACCGATTTGGGCGATCCGCCGCGCTTCGACCTGATGCTGCTCGGCCTGGGTCCCGACGGCCACACGGCATCGCTCTTCCCCGGCACGCCGCCCACGACGGACGACGCCGCGCTGGTCCGCGCGGTGTACGCGTCGTCGCAAGCGATGTGGCGCGTGACGGTCACGCCTCAGGTCATCAACGCCGCGCGCACGGTCGTCTTCGCGGTCGAAGGAGCGGAAAAGGCCGGCATTCTCGCGACGGTCCTGGAAGGTCCGCACGATCCGACGAGCTATCCCGCCCAGATCGTCGCGCCCGAATCCGGCCGGCTGATCTGGCTCGTCGACGAACTCGCCGCCGCGATGCTTCACGAAAAACACGGTGAGTGAATCCGATCGTCATCGCCCAGCGATGACTTGAGTTTGGTCGATCGGGTGCTGCGGGCGGCGATTCTGGGGGCGGCCGATAGTGCGTTCGTGCGGCGCGCGGTTGGCCGGTACGGCATGCGGATGGGCGCGAAGCGCTTCGTTGCCGGCGAAAGCGCCGACGACTTCCTGCGCGTGGCGCGCGCCGCCAATGCCGAGGGCTTTGCCGTCGCGTGCGGGATTCTCGGCGAAAGCGTGCGCGACCGCGCGGAAGCGACGGCGGCTGCCAGCCGCTACTGCGCGTTGCTACGGGCGTTCGCCGAAGAGGGCATCGATGCAAACGTGGCGTTCAAGCTTACCCACGTCGGCCTCGACCTCGACCCCGGCTTGGCGTTCGACAACGCCGCGCGGATTGCCGAGACGGCGCACGCGTGCGGGAACTCGATGCGAATCGACATGGAACAGGCGCGCTACGTCGACGCGACCCTCGACACGTACCGCCGTTTGCGCGAGCGCTGGGACTGTGTCGGCTTCGTGCTGCAGTCGTATCTCTTTCGCAGCGCGGCCGACCTCGACGCGGCCCTGGCGTTTCGGCCGAACATCCGGATCGTCAAGGGAGCTTACTTAGAGCCGGCGTCGATCGCTTACGCGCGCAAGCCGGACGTCGATGAGAACTACGTGCGGCTGGCCGAGTCGGCGCTCGGGCACGACGGCTACACCGCAATCGCTACGCACGATCCGGCGATCGTCGAACGCATCGAGCGGCTGGCCGCCGCACGCACGCTTCCGAAGCGGGGCCGCTTCGAGTTCCAAATGCTCTACGGAATCGGCGCGCCGCTGGCTCGCGCGCTCGTCGAACGCGGCTACCGCGTGCGCTTGGCGGTGCCGTTCGGCGATTATTGGTTTCCGTACTTGATGCGCCGTCTGGCCGAGCGCCCGGCCAACCTCGCATTCTTTCTCAAAGGCGCGTTGACGCGTGGCTGACGACGCGACGCCGCTGCGCGGCATCTGGGCGGCCGTGCTGACGCCGATCGGGGCCGACCTGCAACCCGACGCACCCAAAGCGATCGCGTACTACCGCGAACTGCTCGAGCGCGGCTGCGGCGGCATCAACCTGCTCGGCACGACCGGCGAAGCGATGTCGTTCTCAACGACGCAGCGGTTGGGTTTGATGGAATCGGTCGCCCGCAGCGGCCTGCCGATGCGCCGCGCGATGGTCGGAACGGGCGCGGCCTCGCTGGACGACGCGGCGCGTTTGACGGCAAGCGCGCTGGATTTCGGTTTTGCGGCGGTCTTGGTGATGCCGCCCTTCTTCTTCCCCGACCCGGGCGACGACGGCGTACGGCGTTTCTTCGAGGCGCTGTTCGCGCGCGTGCCGGCGGCCCGGGGCCGCGTGCTACTGTACAACTTTCCGCTGATGAGCGGCATCACGTTCCATCCCGACTTGGTCGATCGGCTCGTCGCGGAGTACCCGGGCGTTATCGTCGGCCTCAAAGACAGTTCGAACGACCGCGACCTGCAGCGCGAGATCATCGCGCGGCATCCGCAGTTCGCAGTTTTCTCGGGCTCGGAGGAGTATCTGCTCGACGCCGTTGACGACGGCGCGGCCGGATGTATCTCGGGAAGCGTGGCGTTATGGCCCGAACTTGCGCGTTCGGTTTATCGGGATATGGGCCGCCGGAAGGCGGCCCAGCTCGCCGAGCGACGGCGCGCGTTGGCGGGTTTACCCTTCGTTGCGGCCGTTCGGCACTGCGTCGCGCAGGCGAGCGGCGACGATGGCTGGGAGCGATCGATGCCGCCGCTCGCGCCCTTGACGCCGGCGCAGCGAGTCCAGCTCGAACGCCGGATGGAAGTGCCGAAGCGCTGAGTTAGGATGGCATCGGCGACGGCGTCGGGAGGCGCGACGATGTTGGTAGAGGCTTTGGAGATCCGGCCAGCGCTTCGGTGCCCATGGTTTGCAGGTTGACACCGTTTTTGGTGAGGATGCTGCCTTCGACTCGTTCGATTTCGACGACCGCTTTATTTAGGTCGGTCTGCGCCAGCAGTTCGCGCCCGCGATTTTGGTTCAGCTCGACTTGGCGCTGCAGCACCAGGAACGTGGTCGATGCGCCGTTATGGAACTTGCGCAGCTCGCTAGCGTAGACCTGTTCAGAGCTTTGGCGCGCGATGGTGGCTGTGTGCAGCCGCGACAGCGCCGACTGATACGTCTGCAACGCATTACGCGCGTCAAATCCAATCCGCGCCGCGATACCTGCCGTTAGTATCGCTGCCTGCTGCCGTTCTTCGCCAGCAACGCCTTTGAGACCCTTAGCCAGGTTGTTGTTCAACGGCATGCTGACAGTAACACCAATATTGAACGCGGGATAGCGAAACGTCCACAAATTGTGGTACGCCTGCGCCATAGTGCCCTGCGTATATGGCGGTGGAGTGGGGCAAGTCGCAATAAAGTTAATCTGACACTGAGCAAGCTCAAAGAATGGCAGCGTTTGAAGCAGTCCCGCGAAACCGTTGCTCATGTAACCAATATGCACGTCGGCTTGAGGCAACATTTGATTTTTCGCGAAGGCCAGATCGATGTCTGCCTGACGATACTTATCGAGAGCCTGTCGCACTTCTGGTCGATTTTTTAACGCCTCGGTCACGACGGTTTCAAGCGTCGGGGCGGCAGGAAGCTGCAGAGCGGACGACGTGGGGACAAGATTGGCTGTCCAAATAGCGTCGCCAGCATCCGTGACAAGAAGGCCTTTAAGATCGTTCTGTAACTCCGATACGGCTTGCAGCGCCGAAAATACATTGTCTTGGAAGGTCGCAACTTGGGTAGCCGACTCCGTAGCGTCGATCGACGCGACTGCACCGCGCTTTGCGAGGCGCACCGTGCTCTTCTGCTGCGCGATGGCGTCCTTAAGCGCTTCTTCCTGAATCGCAACGTTTCTCCAGGCCGAGACGAGGTTCCAGTAAG
This sequence comes from Candidatus Tumulicola sp., assembly GCA_036509155.1. Taxonomy (GTDB): domain Bacteria; phylum Vulcanimicrobiota; class Vulcanimicrobiia; order Vulcanimicrobiales; family Vulcanimicrobiaceae; genus Tumulicola. The sequence continues at coordinate 3,802 of DATCGB010000154.1, forward strand.
CATCTTCGACTTGCGAAATCGTACTCGACGCGTTGACGAGCGCTTGGGAGGAAGTCGCGTCGGCATTTACCATCGAAAGCTTATACTGTCGCTTCGCCTGGTTCATGCCCAGATTTCGCAACAGCGGCTGAGTAACCGAGAGATTTAACGAGGCTAGGTAGTATGGGTTGTACGTATTGAACGTCGTGTTATTGTAGGTTCGAGTCTGCTGTATTCCGGCGGTATATTGGGTGCCATTTTCAGTTTGGCCGCCCAATCCATAGGTAAGAGAGTACTGATGCTGGATGATGTTTCCAGGTCCCGGAGTATACGTATACTTGGGCGGAGGTTGTGTGTCCACATATTTGCCGATGTCTCCGGGTCCCGCATCAAATGCATTCACCGGAGGTTGCACGCTGAAGCTCGATACCGGTTCGACTTGCAGGCGTAGGTCGAACGCGCCCTTGGCTTCGACGACTTGATAGCCGGCGATTTTTGAATTCGACGACGATATCGCGAGGTTCGGGTTCTTGAGCAGCGCCATGCCGATCGCATCCTGCAGCGAGATGCCGACGAAGGGCTGCTGCGTGACGCCGATGATGTTGGCCGAGGTGGGAACGACGCTGGGCGCGCGATAGCCGGGAGCGACGGTCGGGACGACCGGCAGTATCGGCGACGGGACCGGCGTCGGCAGTGGCGCGTGCGACGGCAGCGGACCGCTCTGGGCCGAGACGCGCCCCGTGGGCAGCGCCGTGGCGACGAACGCCAGGAGCGCGACGATAGTCCAGAGGCTGCGAATCTTCAGAAGCATCCCTTTATTCCCCCGCCGCCCTTCCCAGGCGCGGCTTGTTGAGCAACAGAACGAGTGGTGCAAGCGCGATCGTGATGACCGCGACCCAGCGCGACGTATCGGCATACGACTGCACGGCGGCTTGCCCTGCAACGATGCTTTCCAAGTTCACCAGCGCGGCCGTCGAATTCTGGCCGCCGCGGTGCTGCAGATACTGCGCGGTCGGTGCGTGCTGCAGGGTTTGCGTCCCTGCCAACGCGCTTTGGTGGACCGAAAATCCGCGCACCAGGAGCGTTACGAGCACGGCCGCGGCCAGGCTTCCGCCGATCTGGCGCGAGAGATTGAAGAACGCCGACGTGGACGGCACGACCTTATCGGGAACCCCGCCCAAAACGGCAATCGAAAGCGGGACGAAGATCTGCGACAACCCGATGCCGCTGATGATCAGCGACCACACCAGCGTGCCGAACTGCGACTCGGGCGTCGTGACGTTGGCCAGCATCCAGTTCGAGACCGCCAGCAGCACGAAGCCGATCGCCGCGGACACTCGCACGTCGACGATCCCGCGGCCCGCCAGGGCCGCCGTAATCGGCGTGAAGACCATCACCGCCCCGGCGCGAATCAAAATCGTCAGACCGGAAAGGGTCGCGGTGAAGCCGAGCGAGTTTTGCAGATATTGCGGCAAGACTAAAATCGAGCCGTACAGACTTACTCCCAGCACGGCGCCGAGAATGCTGCCGGCGGCGACTTGCCGCAGTTGCAGAACTTTGAGATCCACGACCGGAATCTTGGAACGCAGCGTCCACCAAACGAACGCGGCCAAGCCGGCGACCGACAAGAAGGTGAACAGCCGGATGTTTCCGTCGTCGAACCAGTCGTACTGCTGGCCCTGTTCGAGGACGTACTGCATCGATCCCAAACCCAACGCCAGCAGTCCCAGGCCGGTCCAATCGAACCGCTTGTACTGCGGTTCCGACGGGTTTCGCAGGAACAGCCAAATCAGCGTGCCGGCCACGATGCCGACCGGCAGGTTGATGAAAAAGATCCAGTGCCAACTAAAGTTATCGGTGATCCAGCCGCCCAGAACGGGTCCCAGCGCGGGACCGACGATCACGCCCATCGCGAAAATGCCCTGGGCGGTGCCCTGTTCGCGCAGCGGGTAGGTATCGCGCAGAATCGCCTGCGATGTGGAGATCAAGCCGCCGCCGCCCAAGCCTTGAACGATCCGCCAAAATACCAGCTGCCCGAAGTTGTCCGAAAGCCCGCACATCAACGAGGCAAGCGTAAAGATAACGATCGACGCGAAGAAGTATTGCCGCCGGCCGAAACGCGCCGCCAGCCACGGCGTGATCGGAATGACCACCACGTTGGCGATGATGTAGCCGGTCACGATCCACGCGCTCAAGTCGATCGCGATTCCGAAGTTGCCTTGAATGTTCGGCAGCGCGACGTTGACGATCGTCGTGTCGACGATCTCCAAAAGCGTTGCGGCAATCACGGCGACGCTCACGATGGCCCGGCGCAGGCCGTGCTCGACGACCACGCTTTGCTGCATTATTGCGGCTCTTCCCTGCGTCTATTTCGTCTTGACGTACGTCTCGACGCTCATGCCCGGCCGTAAGGGCATGTCGCTGCGTTCGTCATCGATGGAAATGCGAACCGGTATGCGCTGGGTCACCTTCACGAAGTTTCCGGTCGCGTTCTGCGCCGGGACCAGCGCGTAGGTATTCTGCGAGGCCGGATTGACCGACTCGACGTGACCGTGGAACGTCACGCCCTTGTACGCGTCGACTTTTACGTCGACCGGCTGACCGACGCGCATCGACCCCATTTGCGTTTCCTTGTAGTTCGCCGTGACGTAAATTTTGTGCGGGATCAGTGTCATGAGGGTCATGCCGGGGCTGACCGTCTGGCCGACCTCGGCGCTCTTCTCGCCGACGTATCCGTCGATCGCCGACGTAATCCGCGTGTAGGTCAGGCTCTGCTTGGCCAAGTCGAGCTGCGCTTTGGCGGACTCGACTTGACTGGGATCGGCCGCTTGCTGAAGTTTACCCTGGGCCGTCGTCAAGCCGCCCTGCGCGGCCGAGACGGTGGCCGCGGACGCGGACACGCGCTGCTGCGCGGCGGACAGGCCGGCTTGCGCGACGCCGATCTGGTCGCGCGCGCCGCGCAGTTGGGCGGCCGCCTGGGCCGCCTCCGCGCGCACCGCGTCGAGTTGCGCGCGCGGCACGTCACCGGTCGAGACCAGCGACTGCGTGCGCGCCAAATCGGCTTGCGCCTTCACGTACGCCTGTTCGGCCGCCGGCAGTTGCGCCGACGTCACGGAAAGCTGGGCCGAGGCCTGCGAAACGCCGGCTTGCGCCACCGGAATCTGGGCCTGCTGACTGCCGACCTCGCCCTGCGCCTGCGCCACTCCGCCGCGGCCTTGCAGGGTCGACGTTCGCTGATTGGCCATCGCGAGATCGTACTGCGCCTGCGCCTGCTTGAGGCGGGCCAACTCGTCTTTGTTGTCCATGATGATCAGCAGCTGGCCTTTTTTTACGGGTTGGTTGGCATCCACCAAAATCCGGTCGATTTTTTCACCAATCCGGCTGGTCACC
>DATCGB010000155.1:0-5568 GCA_036509155.1 Candidatus Tumulicola sp.
CGGGCCTGGGCGGTTCGCTCCAACGTTTGCGCGGCGTGCACGCGTACGGTCGCGACTCCCCAGGCAATCGCCAGCGCGCAGACGGCGGACGCGCACGCCGTGGCTACGACATACAGGTGTTGCGGAAGCCGAATCGACCGGAGCGTGTCGACCAGCTTCGGAAGCGGATCGTGCAGGTAGTCGAAGCGGATCATCGCGTTTCGCTCCAGCCCGGCAAGCACGCCGCCAGCGTCCAGTCGGGTGCCGCCGCGCGGACCACGTCGTCGGGATACTCGCCGCCGCGCAAGACGTCGCTCACCGGCAGTTCGACCACCGACCCGATCGCCGTTTGGATCGCTTCGATCAGCCCGGGAAGGCGCGATCCATTACCTACGAGCACGATTCGGCGCAGCGCGACGCGCTCGCGGGCACGCGCCGCCGCGCTCGCCAGCAAGACGGCGAACGCCTCGCGCGCGGCGTCGCCCGCACCGGCGGTCCCGAGCAGCCGTTTCCGCTTTTCCGCGGCGTTGGCGTCGATCGAAAGATCCGCGCCGATCGCGCGCGTTATCTCGGCCCCGCCGCCAGGAATGCCGATCGACAGCGGGCCGCCGGGTGCGAACGCGTGCAGGGTCGCCTGCCGGTACCCGATATCCAAAACCGCGTCGCAGAACGGAAACGCGCGGCGCAGGGCGCAGGCGTCGTGGTCGACGCCGACCGGCCGCAGTCCGGAGCGTTTCGCGCACGCAACGCGCGCCGCTAGGGCATCCTCGCGCACGACTCCGACCGCATGCACCGCTTCGGCGCGATCGACGGGGTGAACGCGGACGACCGACGCTACGCTCGCGGTGTCCCACGCCGCAAAACGTTCGGCTTCGAAGCCGGCGGCACGGCGCCGTTCGGCGGGGCTCATCTTCGGAAAGCGGACGAAGCGCAACGATGCGACCTGGGCGTTCATCGAAAGCACGCAGCGGCGTTCGTTTCCGCCCATCTCGTGACGCAAGTCTTCAACGATCGCCGCCACCAGATCGGGTTCCGGCACGCGGTCCGCGGTCGCCGCGTCTTCGGGCAGATCGCGCGACGCCACCGCCGTCAGACGCAGCTCGCCCGAGCCCGAGCATTCGACTCGCGCCAAGCGCACGCGCGTCGAGCCCAGATCGAGGCCGAGCGGCAGTCGCGCAACCCGGTTCATGCCAACCTCACGATGGCGTACGACGCGCCAATCGCCAGAAACGGGCCGAACGGCAAGGCGCCGCCGCGCGCGACCCGCCCGGCGGCCAGTAAAACGATGGCGACGGTCCCGCCGCAGACGGCTGCGAACCAGAGCGCGCTCAGCGCGCCGGCCGTTCCCAGCCCGAAGCCGATCGTTGCGGCGAATTTCACGTCGCCCAGGCCGATGCCGCGTCCGCGGCTGCACGCATAGGGGATCATCAGCAGCGCGCTCGCCAGCAATCCACCCGCGGCGGCGTCGGCCAGCCGCCCGCCGGCACATGCCGGGGCAAGTGCGAGCAGCGTGCCGGCCAGCAAAACGCGATCGAAGATGTACCCGGTCTGGAGATCGGTCGTCGCACTCACCGCCGCGCACGCGAGCAGAACCGCGCTGGCATACGCAGCCGAATCGCGCGTGGCCAACCAGCCGGACAAACCGATCGCCCCGGCGCCCGGCGCGATTGCGGAGAAGCGCGCGAAAGATAGCGGGAGATCGAATGCACGCGCGCGTTCCCACGCGACGGCGGCAAACAACGCCAGCAGCACTGCGGTAGCGGCCGCGACGGCTGCCGCGGTCACGGTACGCCGCTCGTTCGGGCCAACGCGTGTTTGGCAACCGGAAACCCGGGGACAAGCGCCAAGGCCGCGTGCCAGAAGGCCCGCGCGCGCGCCCGCCGGCCGATGGAATCGGCGGCGAAGCCGGCAAACGCGAACGCCCGCGCGTCGTTGGTGCGCCGCCCCACTTCGGCGAAATCGGGCAGCGCGTCGGCCGGATCGCCGGCCGCGCGGTAGGCCATCGCCCGATCCATCCGGACCACGTCGTCGCCCGGGTGGCGCCGCAAGTACGCCGACGCAAGTTGGATGCCCACGCGCAACGCCGCCCGATCGCGCAACGTCATCGCGACGAACGCGAACCGGTCGACCGCCAGCATTTCATCCGGGGCAAACCAAATGGCTCGACGATAGTAGCCAAGGGCCGCCCCCGGGTGCGCGCGATACAGACACCCGTCGCCGCGAAGTACCAGTCCGCCCGCCAGCGGGGCGCGCAAGGTCCAGGCGGAAACGAGGATGGCAACAACCGCCAGCCCGAGGCGTCGCCACGCCGGCAGCGCCGTCATGCGAGCAGCGCGTAGTAGCTTCCGAGTGCCATCATCACCGCGCCGCCGACGGTCGCGAGCGCGGAGGTCGGTACGCGCGCCGCGAGCACGTTTCCAAGGCGAACCCAGCCGCACGCGGCGGCCACCAGCGGCGTCGCGTGTCCGAGCGCAAAGGCGCCCAGCAGCGCCGCGTTCTGGGCGGCTCCCCCGGCCAGCCCCGTGCCCGCCACCGCCGCGACGATCGGCCCGCAACACGGCGAACCCACGCCCACAAAGACCAGGCCTGCAACGAAGGCGGTCCCAAGCGGAGCGTTGCGCGCGGCCGGCCGCGCGGTCGCACACGCGTGCCCGCGCGGCGTGCGTACGATCGCCGCCAGACCGCAACATATCAAGCCCGTTCCCAAAATCGCGTACGCGTAGGTCGAGCCGTCGTTTAGGTAACCCAGCGCGCCGGCAATCGAACCCAGCAAAACGTAACTCCCGCACAGTCCCGCAACGAACGAGCCGATGCGCGCCCAACGCCGCAGGCCGGCTTCTCCCGCCGTCAGATTAATCAGCGCGAAGAAACGCGGCGCCGCGCACGGCCCAAAACTGCTGACGACGCCCGCGCCGAACCCCGCCAGCGGCGGCCACGCCGCCGGTCCGGCCGCACGTTGCAGAAGAGTTCCTACCAGATCCACTACGATTTGCTCGCCGACAAGCCGCTCGACGACGAATATTGGATGTGGGTGAACTTCGTATTCGGCGAAATGTTTTGCAACGTTCCGGGATCGTGGGTGCCGGGGCAAACGATCGTATACGAGGCGGTACCCGCATCCGGGTCGGTGACGGTAAACGTATAGAACGCGCCCGTCCCAGCGGCCGGATCGACCGGCGTTTGCCGGAGATACGGCTGCAGGTCGTCGTTCGATGAGTCGACCGTACCGCTGGCCGGATAGCGATCGTTATCGGTTTGAAAAAGTTCGATGGCGGTCGCGATTTCTTTGAGGTTGGACTCGCACGCAGAGGTCTGCGCCTGCGCGCGAGCCCGCACGAAGTTCGGCACCAAGATGCTCACCAGGATCGCGATGATCGACACGACGATCATCATCTCGATCAGCGTAAACCCTTTCTGCGGGCTCGGATCGTTCGTGCGGAGACCCGGCTCGTCGATCGCGAGCTCGGAAGGAGTTGCGGATTTCATGCGCGTGCGGAACCTCTTCGGCGAGTCTTGAGCCTACAGGCTGCTAATGCCCGAAAGGGTGTATCGCCGAGACGTTCTCGTACCCGCGGCGCACTCACGCCGCATCCGAATATGCAAAAGACCCGGGCGAGGTTGATTTCGCCCGGGTCCACGTCATCGAAGGAGACTAATCGCTCGAATGACTCTCCAAGTATACCGCATTTACTCGCTCGCGCCTCTTAGCAGGTTGCGGAAAACTTCCAATCCCGACCCCGAAGCGTCCAAGCGTGCGGGCACGGCTGGCGCAAAGGGGGTGGCGGGCTCCTACGCCGATAGGGCGTTCGAACTGAGGGTCCGCAAGCGCGTCATGGCGTCGCGGTGAAGCCGCGTTAGGTGACGCCGCGAATAGCCGAGTCGTTTCGCGAGATCTACGACCGTCGCGCCGTCGAGATGAATCGAGCGCACGATCTGCAACTCCAACGGCGAGAGCGCGACGAGAAAGCGCTCGAGAGTCATTCTATCGAGTACCGCATCGAACGACGCAGACGACTGGCGCTGCTCGGAAAGCGGCAAAAATTCGAACGACGTCACGCGGCCGCTAGCCCGATAGTCGCGGACGTCGCGTCGTTCGGTTGGGGTGGCGTTGACGTGCCGGGCGACGTCGTCTTCGCGCGGCTCCCTTCCAAGAACCGACCACAACTCGCGTTCGGCGTTCATCCAGCGACGTTCGAGGTCGCGAACGCGGCGAGGCGCTCGCAGGATGCGTTCGCCGTCGCGGACGTAGTGCATGAGTTCGCCCAGGACGAGCAGCCACGCGTAGGCCTCGAACGGAGTCGTCTGCGTTCCGTCGTAGCGGTCGACCGCCTTGATTAAACCGATTGCCCCGACTTGCTCCAGATCGGACCGGTCGAGCCCGGCGCGCACGAATCGCCGGGCTGCCCGGCGGCAAAGATACTGATGTTCGGCGATGACGAGTTCGCGGTCTTCCGGGCGCCCGTTCCGGGTCCAACGTTCGATGGTCGTTAGCGATTGATTCATTGTATGTTTCCGATCATTGAGTAGAGTGGGATGATGATGGATGCAACGATCGTCCCTATGGCAGCGCCTAGGGCACAAATGAGTAGGGGTTCTAAGATCGTGGTAAGCGCCGAGAGCGCCGTCTCGACGTCGAGTTCGTAATAGAGCGCGAGCCGCAGCAGCATCGCATCGACGGTGCCGCTCTCTTCGCCGGCACGCAGCAGCTGCAGAAACGTCGCGTCGAACAACCCGCTGGCCTCGAACGGCGATACCAACGTTTCTCCACGCCCGAGCGCCTCGTTGATGGCGCGCAGGCCGCTGCGATAGACGAAGCCTTCGACGACGGCCGCCGACGCCTCGAGCGCGCCGACGACGTCGACGCCGGCGTGCAGCAGCGATCCCAGCGTCCTCGCAAATCGCGCGACCGTCGCCTTCGCAATCATCGGGCCGGCGATCGGGAGCCGCAGCCGAATGCGGTCGACGGACGCGGCCCAGAAAGAATCCGACGACTTGAACCGGCGCGTCGCAAAAAAGACGATGACGGCGGCGGCGCCCAGAGCCGCCCACGGAGCGGGAGCGTGCAGCTCGGCACCGGCTCGAATCAGGACTCGCGTCGTCAACGGCAGTGGGACGTGCATCTGGGCAAACATCGTCGCAAAAGCCGGCATGGTATTGGCCAGCAGGAACAGCACCAAGCCGCCCGCCGCCAGCGTTACGACGCCCGGATACGCCAGCGCCGCGCCGATCCGTTTGCGCAGGCTGCGGTCGCGCTCTTCCATGTCTGCCAGGACGCGCAGCGTTTCGTCGAGCGACCCGCCGATTTCGCCGGCCTCTACCATAGCAACCGCCACGTGCGAGAAGTCGTGCGGATGACGGCCCATCGCTTTCGAAAGCGCCGTGCCGTTTTCCACGTCGGCGGCAATCGAATGCAGGGCCTCCGAAAACGGACCCGCGCCACTTTGCCGGATCAGCGTATCGAGCGCACGACGAACCGGAATGCCGGCGCCGATCAGGACCGCAAACGATCGAAAAAAGGCCGCACGAGCCGCCGGGCTGCGCCGCATCGCGGCGCTTACGGAAGCCCACGCCCCACGGACCGTCGTGGCG
>DATCGB010000156.1:0-5055 GCA_036509155.1 Candidatus Tumulicola sp.
TGTGTTTGTCGATCGTGAGCTCGAGTGCGTCGTTGATGGCGGTAGCGACGTCGGCATTGGTTACCGCACCGAACAGTTTGCCGTTGCCGCCGGCTTTCGCCTTCACGGCGACCTTCGCCGTTTCGAGACGCGCTGCCAGCGCTTTGGCATCGGCGAGTACTTGCGCGTCGCGCTTTTCCTGCGCCTTCTGCTGGGAGCCGAGTCGTGCGAGCGCGCCTTTATCGGCTTCGGTCGCGAGTTTGCGCGGAACGAGAAAGTTGCGCGCGTAACCCTCGGCAACTTCGACGACCTCGCCCTTCTTACCGAGCGATTTTACATCGGTTAGAAGAATGAGTTTCACGATTGTTTTACTCCGAAACGTAAGGAAGAAATGCAATAATTCGCGCGCGTTTGATCGCGACGGTCAGGATTCGCTGATGTTTGGCACAGTTGCCCGAGATGCGTCGCGGAACGATTTTCCCTCGCTCGGAGACGTACTTCTTCAAGCGGTTGACCTCGCGGTAACTGATATCGATCGCTTTGTCCGCGCAGAAACTGCACGGCTTGCGCTTCGGGCGCCGATCTTTCGCAGCGCGCTTCGTCTTGGTTGCCATCGGTTGTCCTTTCGACTAGGTGGTTGCCGGCCGCGCCGATTCGCTTAGAGGCGAAGAGCGAGACCCTAGCCAGGTGACGCGACCTCTTCGCGGCACCACCGGCACGCGGCCGGATTTGACCCCCGGCAGAGCCGGCGGCAGCGCTCATCCTACCACGCCCATCACGCGGATGCCAGACTTACGAGCATCGAACGTACGTTCGATGCAACGCGGTCGGCTCCTAGGCCGTCGACGAGTTAGTGCGGGCGGCGGGCTTCGCCCGCGCGGTAGCGATAAACGATCCGGGCTTTGGTCAGATCGTAGGGAGACATTTCGAGTTCGACCCGGTCTCCAAGCAGCAGCTTGATGCGGTGGCGGCGCAAACGGCCGGCGATGTGGGCTAGGACCGTGTGGCCATTTTCCAGCTCGACGGCGAAGGTCGTGCTGGGAAAGACCTGCTTGATCGTTCCGAACAGCTCGAGAGGAGCTTCTTTCGACGTATCCGGGGCGCTGTTGGTGTTATTCCCCCCGGGGTTGCGGGTGCGGGTGCGACTGCGAGAGCGGGCCAAACGGCCTCCTTCTGGTTTAGGCTGGCGAAGCGACGGCGGTAGTATCTCATATTCTGGGCTTGTTGAACAAGGCGCTCGGGACAGCCGGGAGGCTGGGGGAGCAGACCCCAGGGGCGCGGGCAAGGCGAGCGGGCCTGAAATCTTTCGAGCGACTATGGTAACTTTTCGGCTCCGGATGGTGTATAGTGGTCTGGTTACCAGGTTTCGAAGTCCGCAAGGTTCACGTTCCAAGTACTAGCGAGTCGGATCCGGAGAACAAACACCATTATTTCAGGAGACTCGTTAGTTTAAATATGTATACGAATGAAATGCTCACCTGCGTGGATTGCGGACGTCAGTTCCCTTTCACCGCCGGCGAACAGGAATTTTTCGCGATGAAGGGCTTCACCAATAAGCCCAATCGCTGCGGCGACTGTCGCGCGGCCCGCAAGGCCGGGCGTTCGCAAGGTGCCGGCGGAGCCGGCGGCGGCGGCGGGCATCGCGAGATGTTCAAAGCGACCTGCAGCCAGTGCGGCGGCGTAGCGGAAGTTCCGTTCCAGCCCCGCGGCGACAAGCCGGTCTATTGCCGCGATTGTTTCGCGTCACGTCCTAGCTATCGCTAAGACACGCACCAGCTGCAATCGTCAACCCTAAGAAGAGAGCCCGCTCCCGCGGGCTCTCTTTGTCCTTTTAGGTAAGAGAACGTTTCATGAGTCAGCTCACGCTTAGCCGTTTGAAGGGCCTTGGGCTCATCGGCATCCACCTCGGCGCACTGTTCGCATTTTGGCCCGGCTTCTTCAGTTGGCCCGCACTGGTTGCGGCCGCGATCGTTTCCTATTTTACGGGCGCGTTAGGCGTCACGCTGTGCTACCATCGCACGCTGACCCACCGTAGCTTGCGCCTGCGCAAGCCGCTCGAATATCTCCTCGCCCTGTGCGGCACGCTGGCGCTTCAGGGCGACCCGATCCGATGGGTCGCGGTCCATCGCAAGCATCACGCCCACGCCGATCAGGAGGGCGACCCGCATAGCATCCACCTCGGCTTCAAGTGGGCCCACGTCGACTGGATCTACCAACACAACGTGGCACTTCCGACCGAAGAAGAGACGCTGCGCTTCGCACCCGACCTATACGCCGATCCGTTCTACCGCGCGCTGCAATGGCTCAGCGTGCCGCTGCAAGCGGCGCTCGCGCTCGGGCTGTTCGCGCTGGGCGGCTGGCCGTTCGTTATTTGGGCCATTTTCGTGCGCCTCATCATCAGCTACCATTCGACCTGGCTGGTCAACAGCGCCGCGCACATGCTGGGCTACCGCACCTTCCGCACGGGCGATCGCTCGACGAACTGCTGGTGGGTCGCGCTCATTTCGTTTGGCGAAGGCTGGCATAACAACCATCACGCTTTCCCGTTTTCGGCACGACACGGCTTGCGCTGGTTCGAAATCGATATGACCTGGTGGCACGTCAAGCTGCTGGCATTCTTACGGCTCGCCGACCATATCAAGATTCCAAGCAAGGTCATGCAGCAGCGGCTGCGCGAGGTCGCCCATGTCTCCCGCGAAGCCCCCACCCCCGGCTAACCCCGCGCGCAAGAGCGGCGGAACGCGCTCTTGTTATAACAAAACCGGGGCGCCGAAGGCCGCCTTCAGCACCAAGAAGCTGGCCGAACGGGCCATTCCGCGATCGAGTACCGGCTTAGCGCCGTACGCGTGCGACGCGCACGGCTGGCATCTCGGTCACCGCTGAACGCGGCCCCGAGGGCGTTGCGTCAGCCGTTAGAACAAATTCCAAAGATACTGGTTGTAGACTTCGTGGTGGTACTGCACTTCCTGCGCCTTCACGAAGCTTCCCAGCAGCCGCGGACAGCGGTCGGCGGAGGCCTGTTTGAGATCGGCGTATCGCCGCTTTACATCCTCGCCCAACAGATCGCCGGTCCACTCCGAAGCGCGAAAAGCGGATAGCGCGTCGTAGATGTTGTCGGGCAGATAGCGATCCGCTTGACGCAAATTCTTTTCGCTGCTGATATGCCCCTGGAGCCCGGTTTTGAAGACCGCAAGCAGCGCCATGTACGGATTCGCGTCCGGCGCGACCGATCGGACTTCGACGCGCGAGCTGCGCTCGTTGCCAATCGGAACGCGCACCATCGAACCGCGGTCCACCGCCGAAGCCTTGATTTGATTGGGCGCCTCGAAGTGCGGGTCCAGGCGCCGATAGGCGTTGACGCTCGAGTTGAGCATCAAGCAGATATCGTCGCCGTGCGTGAGGATGCGGTCGACGAACTCCCAGGCAAACGGACTGAGCTGCTCGACCCCGTTCGGGTCCCAAAAGAGGTTCTTGCCGTCTTTGCTCACCGACACGTTGGTGTGCATGCCGCTGCCGTTCACGCCGACTACCGGCTTGGGTAGAAAGCTCGCGGTCATTCCGAGCCGGGTGGCGACCTGGCGGCAAATCAACTTGTAAAGCTGAATCTGATCGCCGGCAGCCACCACTTCGCCGTAACTATAGTTGATTTCGAACTGCGAGGGCGCGACCTCGGGATGGTCTTTCTCATTTTGGAATCCCATCGCGCGCTGAACTTCGGCGACCGAATCGATAAACGTCCGCAGCGGGTCGCCGGGCAACGAATGATAGTAGCCGCCGGTGTTGACGTACTCGAACTTTCCCGTTTCGTGGTAGCGACGTTCGGCGTCGAGACCCTGAAAGAGAAAACCCTCGATTTCGTTGGCGGCGTTGAGCGTAAAGCCGTCTTTGGCGTAACACTCGTTCGAGAGCTTTTTCAGCAGTCCGCGAACGTCGCCGGCAAACGGCGAGCCGTCGCGGTCGAGAACGTCGCTAAACACCAGCACTTTCCCGGGACCGAAAATATCGGCCGGCCCCCAGTAAAACGCGCTCCAATCGAGGACCAGACGCAGGTCGCTTTCGCGCTGCGGCGTGAACCCTCGAATCGACGACCCGTCGAACGTAAGGTTGTCATGCGAATCGAGTAAAAACTTCTTGTCGTAGTCGAGCATGTGCAAGCGGCCTTCGAGATCGCTAAACAGCACGGTCACCGCTTTGATGCGTTTCTCACCGGCCAAGTAGTCGAGGCGCTCTTGCGTAAGCTGATGCGCGGCGACGCGATCCTTGCGCTGCTGTTTGGCGCCCAGGTTTGCGTCTTCGAGTTCGCCATACGTGAGCATCAGAAAATCGCGCAGCTCGGTGGGCATCGGCGGTCGCACTCCTCTGGTCGTCATCGATCTCACACTCCTTCGGACGGTACGCGTATTATCCGTTCGATTCCGACGATTCACAGCGTCCGCCTTTGTCCATTTGGCGGACGTTGCCTGTGGATATGTCGAGTGGGCGTCCGCGAGGGGCCTTTCGAATGTGGGCTGAAGGGGCGTTTTATGTTCGAAGCGCTCCTACTCGCCGCCGCCCTGCTCTCGCCGGCCAACGCCGCCGCGACGTCCACACCCCAGCCCGACAACTCCGGGAAACTGGCGAACCGGCAGTTTCGAGTGGTTGCGCCGCGCGGGAGCGGGATCGCCCGATACTTCGGAAGCGGCTCGCTCGACGGCGACCGCGCCGCGACCCGCGCCGTCATCGTCGTGCACGGCGTTCTGCGTGATGCCGACTACTACTACGATACGGGCGCGCTCGCGATCGCTCGCGCGCACGCGACGCACACGCTGCTCGTCGCCCCCCAGTTCGTCGAGTCGGGCGACTTGCGCGGCCGGGGCGTCCCGAAGAACACGCTGTGGTGGGACGAGCGCTGGCCGGGCGGATCGGACGCACTTTCCCCCGCACGGGTAAGCACTTACGACGTGTTCGACGCGATGATCGCGCGCCTGTCCGACCGGCGGCGATTTCCGTCGATGCGCGAGATCGTGCTCGTCGGTCATTCCGCCGGCGGTCAAATCGTCCAGCGCTACGCCGTCGTCGGGAAAGCCCCGCAACTCG
>DATCGB010000157.1:0-5363 GCA_036509155.1 Candidatus Tumulicola sp.
GTTAGGCGACGCGGCGCGAAACCACTGAGCCGTATCGTCGAGCACGAGCGTAAGCGCGCCGCGCGCGCCAATGCGAATCGTCGAGTTGCGATACCAGGTGTCGAGTTTCCCGGTTCCGTAGCGGCCCGTGTTGTAGGCGAACAGGGTTGGGTCGAACGAGGTGCCGTGATACGGAAACTGACCCGGATTGTTGGTTTGCAGACCGCTGTGATAGGTCAGCTGAAAGCCGGCGTTTTGCGAGATCGGCGTTAGGGAGCCCAGCCCGGTGAGCGGATCGTTGAAGCGCCAGTAGGCCGAACCGGAGTAGAGCTGCAGATCCCACGCGCTCTTGGTAAGCACGTCGAGCAAGATCGAGTTGTCGCTCTGCGCAACGCCCTGAGTCGGACCTTGATAGCGATCGAGAAACCCGGCGATGCCGACGGCGGCCAGTTTGCTCGACGGCGCGAACGTCCAGATCTTGGCGCTGTAGAGCGCGTAGCCGGCGATGCCGGGATGCGAGACGAATCCGTCGGCGGGATTGTAGTATTCGCCCAGCTTGCGAACCGAACCAAAGAATCCGAAGCCCTGATTAGCCCAGCCGCCGCCGAAATCGTAGCGCTGCGCCTGGTCGGGCACGAGCACGTTGGTTCCCGAGTCGCTGCCGTAGTTGAAGTACGCCGAAATGTTTTTGTGGTCGTAGTAGGACAACCCCATCATCGTGAGGTCGTCGACGAAAGCGCTGGTGTTGACGGCCACGCGCTGCACGCCCGCGTTCCAACGGCGATCGGGCGACGTATAGTTCATCGCGCTAGCGATGTCGCTGCGACCGTTATCGCCGAGCGCGTCGAAGGTCGCAAACGAGAGCGGGCCCTGCTTGCCTTCGACGGCGTAGCCTTCGCGCGGGGTCGGGATGGCGGGCGTATAAAGTTCCTGGATGTTCGGACACGCGTCGCAATCGAAGTTGTTATAGAAGTTCGCGCCTTGGGTGAAGAACGGGCGCACTTCGCTGTAGTACCGCGCGAAAACGGTCGGCGAAATCGACTGCTGATCGAGTTCGACGTTGGAATAGTCGGGGTGGAAGGTCGCGTAGAACGATGCGGTGGGCGTGATCGGAATCGACAAGTCGGCGCCCACGCGGCTGGTCGATCCACCGATCGTGGCGGAGGCTGCTTCGCCCAGCACGTAGGTCGCCAACCGCGGCTTGGGGCGCGCCGGCGTTACGTGAATCGAGGGCATCGTCAGGGTGCCGGCGCGCAACAGATCGTCGGCATTGTTTTGCGCGCTGTCGTAGGACCAGACTTGCTCTTCACCGGTGGCGTGCACGAAGCGCACGAACTGCACCTTCCACGGATGCGCCGCGCTTACGCCGCGCATGACGTCGAGCGGAATCTTCATCGTGACCGTGTAACCGGCGTCGTGCGCGACGCCTTGCGATTCCCAACTGGGCGAGTAACTCGTGTTTTCGGACGAGCTTTGATAGTGCGTTCCGTTGGGCGTGGCTTCGAACTGATAAAAATAGCCGCTCGCGCCGTTGGGCCAGAGGTCGATCCAGACCGCGTCGTCGTTGCCTTGTCCGACGTTGTTGGTGTGCTGGGCGGCGGCGATCGCCTCGCGCTGGGTCGCGTCGAAGCGCACGTAAAGAACCTTGCCATCGGTCGAGATCGCGGCGCTGGACGGCTCGCCGGCGGGTCGCGCGGCGATAACGTTCCAGCCGAGTTTGGCCTGCGCGGCCGCCGACCACGCCGCGACCGGCGCGGACGGATCGATCGGCGGCGTGAAGTCGGGCACGACGATATCCGGATACCGGCTCAATGCGCGCGCGGGTACCGCGGTCGTGGCCGCGAGCGCGCACAGAACGACGGCGACGGCGCGATTCACGGCAGCGTGGCTCCGGCCAAGCTGGAACGCGCGTGGACGCGCAGGGTGGCCGCGTCGAGCGGCGCGCACGTATGCGGTTCGCGCCCGCTGCAGACCAGCGCACCGCGCAAATCGGCGCCGCGAACGTCGGCGTCGCGGAAGTCGGCGCAGCCGAGGCGCTGGCCGGCGTCGTCGCCGGTCCGGGCGGTATTGCGCGAACACAGCTTGGCGTCGCGCAGGTCGGCGTTGCGCAAGTCGGAGCCCTGGAAATCGACGCCGGTTAGGTTGGCGCGGCGCAGGTTGGCGTCGCGCAAGTCGGCGCGCGCAAAGTCGCTGCCGACGTAGCTGACGTTGGACAGATCGGCACCGTGCAAATCGCGACCGGCGAACGAGCAGCCGATGCACGTGGAGGGAAGACCGACGGTAACGCTGCGGGCGATGGCGGCGGTCGCGGCGATCGAGCCGATCAGCACGGCGGCGACGAGGATCGCGGTTTTCATGTTGAGATGGTCTCCTCCGAGAAGCGGCGAGCGAGAGCGCAGGGAACCAAGCCTCACGACGCGAGGCGTATTTTGGGGTTCGGGCGCGCAGCCTTAGCTGCGCGGTTGGGGGTGAGTTAGCGCGCGATCATGGATGCGGGTTTCCGTGCGACGTGAGATCGGTGCCGACGAACTTGGCCTTGGAAAGATCGACGTGACTCAGATCGACGCCGCCCATATCGCACCCGGTGAAGACCGTGTTGGTGAGGTTAGCACCGTTGAACTGCGCGCCGCTAAAATCGACGCCGCTGAACTGCGCGCCGCTGAGGTTGGCGCCGGACAAGTTGGCATGTGAGAAATCGATTCCGGTGGTGCGAACTCCGGACAGGTTCTGACCGCTCAAGTTGGCGTGCGTGAAATCGCAGCCCGTGCACGTGTTGAGGACCGCGCGAAGCTGCGCGGATGGGAGCTGCGCGTTGGTGAAGTCGCAGCCGGTAATGCTGGCGCCGGTGAAATCGACGTTGCTGAGATCGGCTTTGGTGAAGTCGCAGCCGGTCAGGTGGGCGTTCCGGAACGAGGCGTTACGGAGGTCGGCCCCCGAGAAGTCGACGCCGCTAAACGTACCGCCGGAGAAGTTGGTGCCTTGAAGTTTCGCGCGGCTCAGGTCGACGCCGACATACTTGACGTTTTGCATGTCGCGGCCCGCCAAGTTGACGCCGCTCATGTCGCAAGACATGCACGACTTGACGTTCGCCGCGCCGGCGACCGCCATTGCGCCCAGCGCCGCACGGGCAGAGGCGCTCGCGGCGACGTGCATGCTTTGCATGACGCGTTCGCGCAGCTCGACCTTCTTCAGTACGGAGATGCCGGCCATCGGAACCTCGATCGCCGGAATGTCGACGTCGATCGAGGGAATGGCGATCGTCTGACCCGGAACGTGGACGTGCGTTTCGGGTACGTGCATGACGCGAGCGGCTCCCGGCGAGGCGGAGGGTGCAGGCAGGGTGGTCGCGGGCGTCGTTTGGTTCGCGACGACGCGTTCGTAACGGATGATTTGTTTGGTTGCGGGAGCGGGTGCCGGCTTGGCGAGCGGCTTGGCGGGTTGGGCGAAGGGCGCAACCGGTTTGGGCGACGGCTCGAAGCGAACGAACCGTTCGACGGTCTTTTTCGTGGTCGCGGGTTTGACGGCGACCGGTTGGATCGGGTCGACGACGGCGGCGACCGACGGCGCGACCAACTGCATCGCAAACGCCAGCGCAGCGACGATCGCGACGGTCGCGGCGGCCGGCCCGAGCGAGAGATTGGTGGCCGCGTTGCGGCCGGCGCCGAGCAGTCGCTCGACGCGCAGCGAGATATGTTTGCGGGTCGCGAACACGCCCGGCGCGGGCATCGGACGATGCGGCCACGCCGACGTTTCGGCCATTTTCGTCAAGCACATGGCGTACGGACGGACCAGCCCGGTGAGCGCGAGCACCCAGTCGTCGCAGGCGACTTCGCGTTCCAAATCGAGTTGCTGACCGACGAACAACACGCCCGGATTCCAGGCGAACAGCGCGATCGCGACGCGCTGCAAACCGTTGCTCCAGTCGTCGGCGCGACGTAAGTGCGCCAGTTCGTGCAAGCTAATCTGATCGACCTCGGCTTCCGAAAGTTTGTCGAGCAGCGCGCGCGGGATGAGAATCATCGAATCGAACAGTCCGACCGCCACCGGAACGTCGATATCATCGCTCACGCACAAGCGAACCTGGCGCGAACCCTTGTTGACTTCGGTCCAGCGCGCCATCGCCTCGCGGTACTCGATCGGCAGCGGAAGCGCGTCGCGTTTGAGGCGCTCGAGCCGAACCAAGCCGATCGCGAGGCGGACGAACGACACCGCCGCGAGGAGCGCCCAGAGCGCCAGCACGGTCAGCACCAGGGGAAGGGGCAGGGTGATGCGGAAGCGTTCGGGCAACCGCGCCATCGCGGCGGCCGTCTGCCGAGCCGGCGCATCTTCGCGGGCGACGATTTCTTTCGACTCGGTCACATTTTCCGAGCGAACGGTTGGAGCGGCGGTGAGGGCGTGCGTCACCATGGGCATGGGCACCCTCACCGCCGTACCGGTCATCGCCGCCGTCGGCGATGACGACGTTAGGAACGGCAGCGTGGTCGCGACCGGCACGACGACCGTTGCGATCAGCGTTGCGCTCCATACCATATAGCGCGTCGCGGCATTGAGACCGGGCCACGCGCGCAAGAGCAACCAGACGCACACCACGAGCAGCGCGTCCTCCCATAGCGCGTTTAGCGCGACGGCTGTGACGGCGCCCGCGGCGGTTGCGAGCTGTTGAAGCATCGGCGCGGTCACGGTGCGCCCTCCTCGTACTGTTCGATAAGCGCCTTAAGGCGAACCAGTTCGTCGTCGGACGGTCGTTCGGATTCGATCAAGCGTAACGCCAGCGAGCTGGAACTGTTTTCAAAGAATCGTGAAAGCAGATGGCCGACGGCAGTTTGAGCGGCGGCGTCGCGCTCGACCAGCGGGCGGTACAGGAACGCGCGACCGGCCTCGTCGTGGGCGACGAAGCCCTTCTGCTCCAAAATGCGCATGGTCGTGAGCACGCTGTTGTAGGCGATCGGCGGCGGCGGCAGGGCGGCGGTCACCTCGGCGACCGTTGCCTGGCCCTTTTGCCAGAGGATGTCCATCAGCCGGAGTTCGGCTTCGGTGAGGGTTTTCGAACGCTTACGGGCCACGCTTTCGCCTCCAGGTTGGGGGGTCTCTTAATAACTTAGTTGTAGTCTAGCCGACGGGGCGGAGGCTGTCAACTAAATTCTTAGGAGTGGATGAGTTTCTGGCCTGGGGTGCGGGAAAGCCGGCCTAGCCTGCCAATAAGGGATGCCTGATATGAGACTGCTTTTAACGACGGCGCGCGTCTGCGCGCCCGCGATACTTGTTGCCGCGTCCCTGACGGCGTGCGGCCACGGAACGCCGCTGACGAGCGGCACGGCCACGCCATCCCCGCCCTTCGTTCCGAGCGTGACCAGCCAGTACACGATTCCGACCGCGGGCAGCCT
>DATCGB010000158.1:0-2496 GCA_036509155.1 Candidatus Tumulicola sp.
CGTTCGATCGGCTTTTCGATGCGGGAGCGGAAGCTCGGCGCGCAGCCGCGCCTCGAGCACCAAGTCGTTGTACGGGGCGACGAACGGGCTGGTCGACGTATACGTCGGAACGTTCGCGCCGGCCGACGCTAGAACGAAGACGCTGCGCGGCGTGTCGCCTTCGCGTACCGAGAAGATCGGATAGACGCCCGGTCCCGGCGTTTCGACGCGGATATCGCAGCGCTGCGAAATGCCGATGCCAAAGCGCTTTCCGGTGACCGGGGCGATGGGACGCCCGTCGACGGCGATGAGGGTGCCGGTCAACGTGCCGAGGTCGACTGTATAGTTCGTCGCCGACGAGCTATTGATCAGGCGCAAACGAACGCGCGCGCGCGATTCGATCCGAAATACTTCCGGATTGCCAACCGGCCTGCGGTTCGCGAGGAAGGCGTCGTAGTTCACGTCGTTGGCATCGCGCCTCATCGGCCCCGGCTGCGGGCTCGCCGGCCGCAACAGGTTCGCGAAAATCGTTTCGGGGTTCGTGAAGCTGAAGTCGGCGAGTTCGACGACGACGTCCTGCTCGCCGCGCACGTCGTCCGCGGGATCCTTGATGATGAGGGGTGCGGAGAGCAGGCTCTGCTCTTGCAAACCTTCGTGCGAGTGCATCCAATACGTGCCGGCTTCGGTAAGCGGGAAATCGTAGTCGTACGTTTCGCCTGGCGGAAGCGCCGGCTGCGACACGATCGGGACGCTGTCTTGGTGCGGCGGCGGCGTCAGACCGTGCCAATGCATCAGCGTCGGCACGTCGAGCTTGTTGATCTCGCGCACGCGGAAGCGTCTGCCGAGGGTGGTCGTGATACCGCGCGTGCCGTTGGGCTGGAGCACGTCCAGCATTTCGACCCTGCGTCCCAGCACTTCAACCGTCGATGTTGTGACGAGCAGCGTCGTGACGTCGCCGGCCGCCAGCGCGCGGCCTGGCGGGACGCCGGCTGCAGCCGCCGCGGCGGTTACGCCGAGTCCGCGTAAGAACGTTCGCCGCGTCACACCGAACATGCGCGTTCCTTTCGTGCTCGGGCTACGAGAATGCGGTGCTTTGGGGAGAGTGCGTTAAACTCCGGCGGCTTGGCGTAATGGAGCGGCGGGCATATCGTCTTGTGCCGGAATCGTTCCCGTGTTTGCGATTTGCGCGATCAGCGCGGCGATACGGCGCGAGCTGCGCACCGGCGCGACCAGTTCTTGATTGTGCCGGATCGCATCGAGCTTCTCCGGCGTGCGGATCATCGTACGCACCGCTTCGACGACTTCGGCGGAGCTGTGGATCGCCACCGCGCCCAAACCGTTCTGGCGAACGAAGTCGACGTTCCCGCGCTCCTGTCCCGGAACGTAGTCGTAAACGACCACCGGCAGTTGCGCGGCGTTCGCCTCGGCCAGCGATCCCGGGCCGGCTTTGGTGACGAGCAGATCGACCGCCCGGAAATATTCGGGAATCTTATCGGTGAAGCCGAGCACGTGCATCGGCGTCGGCAGCGATGTGCCGAGCTCCTCAAGCTTCTGGCGCATGTGTTCGTTGCGGCCGCACACGACGACGAGTTCGACCGGCAGGCGCGCGCGGGAGAGCGCGAGCGTGGTCGAGAGCAGCTTGCCGCCGCCCTCGCCGCCGGCCATCAGCATCACCAAAAGCTTGTCTACGGGAAGGCCGAGTTCGCGGCGCAGTTCGGATTTCGTGCCGGTAACGTTGTCGAAGCGCGGGCTGATCGGATGGCCGAGCAGGCGCAAACGGCCCGGCGGCACGCCGCGCGAAAGCGCACGCGCGTAGACTTCGCGCGCCGGCACGACGACCGCGTCGGCCTCCGCCACGAGCCACGACTCGTGAACTTTTCCAAGATCGGTGATCACCGTGACGACGGGAACGTGCTGCATGCGTGCGTCGGCCCGAGCGCGTAAGGCCGCGTGGTTGAGCAGCGGATGGACCGAGACGATGACGTCGGGTTGGTAAGCGATGAACAGGTCCCGCAGGCGCTCGCGATACAGCGGCTCGCAGAAGCGGACCAGAGCTTTGTAGCGGCGCCGGCCGTTCGTCGCGTAGTAGAGGGCCCCGTACAGCGGCGGAGCGTAGCGTAGCGCCAGGCTGTAGCTCAGGCCAAGCTGCGTCATCGGGAAGGCGCAGTGGGCGGCAACGTCGTCGATGCGATGCTCGAACGAGTTGGGCGTATCGACCTCGTCGAGAGCAGCCGTGATCGCATTCGCCGCGCTCCGGTGGCCGCCGCCCGTATCCGAGATCAAGAACAGTGCCCGTTTGGTCAAATTGCTCTCCGTACGCCCTTAGGCTTGTGCCGGGGCTCGCTCGCTAGCCCGCCGACCGGCAGCATTTCGAACGCGCCGGCTGGTTCGGGAAAGCTTGGCCATGAGTACCCGTGCCGGAACGTCGTAAAAACGGAAAATATCGCCAAACTCGATATCGGGGTTTCGGTGGTGGCCGTCGTGGTCCTCGGGGAGCACGATCCAGAGGGGCCGCAG
>DATCGB010000159.1:0-6700 GCA_036509155.1 Candidatus Tumulicola sp.
CGACTGCGGCAGCGCCGGCACACTGGCCGCCTGGCAACTGGTGGAGATGGCCGGCGCGGTGCTGGTGACGCTGGGCGGGCTTGCGATGGTGGCGATTTTTACGGCCTCGATGACCTCGGCACTATATGCGGCGGCCATTCGTCGAACGCAAGGGTTGCGGCGAATTCACCGTAGCGGTCACATCATCGTGTGCGGCGCCGGAAACGTCGGAACGCTCGTCATCGACTACCTGCGCCATCTCGGCGAGCACGTGGTCGTCGTGGAAAAGGAGCCGAATAGCGTTCTGATCGAGATGGCGCGCGACCGCAAGGTCGACTTGCTGACCGGCGACGCGACCAACGACGAAACGATCGCGTTCTGCTCGCCCGAGAACGCGAAGAGCCTAGTCGGCGTCACCAACAGCGACACGGCCAATCTCGAAACGGCCTTGGGCGCCCGCTCGTACACGCGCGAACGCGGCGACGATCGGCTGCACGTCGTGCTGCGAATCGACGACCTGGCCTTCGGCCAGTCGATCAAACGGCATTTCGGCGTGACCTCGTTTTCGACGACCGAGCTGACGGCCGCCACGATCGCCGGCTTGGCCCGATTCGAAAGCACGCGTGGCCGCTTCGATCTCTTCGCCGGAACGCCGTACGCCGCGGCCTATCAGTTGGCCGAACGCTTTCAAGGTCCAGAAAATGCCCCACCGCCCGCGCCGCCCGAGCGGCCGGGGTACAAAATCCGATGGATTCCGCTCTACGTGTGGCGCGAGGGCGCGCGCGCCAAAGGAGCGGCCGTCCCGGTGCACAACTTCGCAGGCGAAGTCACCAGCGGCGACCGGTTGCTGTTCATGGTCCCGCTCGCCCAGTTCACCGAATAGGAAAGGGAACGCACGTGCTCGCAGAAGGCGATTTGCTCCCGGCCATCGATCTGCTCGACGACGACGGCAACGCGGTTTCAACGACCGACTTGCTGGGCGGACCGTTGGTGCTGTATTTCTATCCAAAAGACGACACGCCCGGCTGCACCAGTGAGGCGTCGCAGTTCCGCGACCTCTACAAGCAGTTTCAGAAAAAGAACGCGCGGGTCGTCGGCGTGAGTCGCGACACGCCCGAATCGCATCGAAAATTTAAGATCAAATTTTCGATTCCGTTCACGTTGCTCGCCGACACCGAGTCGAAGCTGTGCGACGCGTTCGGCGTGATCGTCGAAAAGAACCTGTACGGTAAGAAGCACAAAGGCATCGCGCGATCGACGTTCCTGATGGACGCGCAGGGCAAGATCGTCAAGGTGTGGCCCAAGGTCAACGTCGACGAACACGCCGAGGAGGTTCTTTCATCGCTGCCGTAACGGCAGCGGATTTGCGCGTGCGCGTCGTCGGGTCGAGTCCGGCAGTCCAGCGTCCGGGTCGCGCCTGCAGCTGCTACCTGGTGCGCTCGCGTGCGACCGCCGTCGCGCTCGATCTCGGGAGCGGCGCGCTCGGAAACTTGCAGGTAGCGATCGACTATTCGCAGCTCGACGCGGCGATCGTCTCGCACATGCATGCCGACCACTTTCTGGACGTGATCCCGTTGCGGTACGGGCTCACCTACGGCGCGCGTCGGCGCGCGGACCGGTTGCCGCTATGGCTTCCGCCCGGCGGGGAGCGTATTTTGCGAACCCTGTGCGCCGCCTTCCCACGCGAAGGCGGCGATTTTCTCGACGACGTCTTCGCCGTCGCCGACTACGACCCGTCGTCGGTGCTGGAAATCGGCGACCTGCGATTGACGTTTCGAAAAACCACGCACTACATCGACGCGTACGCGATTCGCGCGGACTGCGTGACGTCGAGCGTGACGTACTCCGGCGACACGGCCCCGTGCGACGCCGTCGTCGAACACGCGCGAGGCGCTTCGCTGTTCCTGTGCGAAGCCACGCTGGGGCTCGGGACGGAAGAGGGGGCGCGCGGCCACTCGTCGGCCGTCGAGGCCGCGGAGATGGCGCGGCGCGCGGACGTCCGCCGTCTCGCGCTCACGCACTACGGACCGGCCGAAGCACCATCGGCCTTGCTCGCCGCCGCACGAACGGTCTTTGCCGGACCCGTGTCGGTCGTCGACGACGGCACCGAATTTTCGCTCTAGGCTCCTAGTTTTCGGTTTTTGGGTCGGTGCTCGGCAGCGAGAAGCGGATGAGCGCGCTGACCGGAGCGAGACCGCGGCTGATCACGGCGTAGGGACAAACGCGCAGGCCCAGTTCTTCGAGACGCGCGGCCGCCGCCAGCATTTCGCGCCCGTTCGTTACCACGTCCTCGAGCAGCAGAACGCGCTGGCCCGCCGCGTACGGACCCTCGACGTACTCGGTGGCGAACGCCCCGTACCCCTTAGGCTGTTTGCGGACCGCGATCATCGGTATGCCGGAAAGCTGAGATACGGCGGTGGCGATCACGACCCCGCCGAGTTCGGTGCCGCCGATGATATCCGGATTGAGTTCCGCGATGATCGGCGTGAACAGACGTGCGATCCGGCGCAGCACGTGCGGGTCGGCGAACAGGCTGAACTTGACGATGTAGTAGTCGCTGCGAACGCCGCCGGAAAGAACGTAATCGCCGCGCGTCAGCGCGCGCTCGACGATGATCTTACGCAGCCAAACGAGTTCCGGGCTCGTTCCGGCCGATCGTTCCGGCCGGTCTAAATGCTCCACTGCCACGCGTTCCAGGATTCGACTACGGGGTTGGGGTCGAACCCTTTGAAATCGACGCTGATCGGTTCGATCTGACGCGTCCACCAGATGTAGATCCCGGGGTTGTCGCGCGCCAGCAGCTCTTGAATTTTAAAGTACGCCGCGGTCCGCGAGGCGCGGTCGTAGTGGGTGAGTGCGGCGAGCTGCGCCGCCTCCATTTCCGGGTTGCAGTAGCGCGAGTAGTTGTAGCCCCCGGGCGGGACGTTCTTGCACATCAACTGCGAGCTGTCGTCGGGATCGATGCCGGCGTACCATCCGGCCAGCGAAAGATCGAACTTGCCGAGCTGCAAAATGCCGCCCATTCCGGCCGGCGCGAACAGCACGTCGCCGGGATAGTACTTGATGTCGGTTTGGATCCCGGCCGATTTGAGCATTGCCTGAACCTGCAGGCTCCCCTCGCGGCGGGTCGCGTTCGAGTTGTTCGAGACGAGTATCAGGCTCAGCGGCTGGCCGTTCTTGTGCATGACGCCGTCGGCGCCGGGCGCCCAGCCGGCTCGACGCAAGAGCTCGCGAGCTTTTATCGGGTCGTGGGGGTAGGAGCGAACGGCCGGATCGAACGCCCACATCCAGTCCGGAATGTCTTCGCTCGCGACCTTCATCTGCCCGTGCGTCAGCGTCGAGACGAGCTGCTGCTTGTCGAGCGCGTAAGCGATCGCCTGACGAACCAGCGGATCGGTCAGATTCGGCCGGGCGACGTTGAGCTGCAGGGCTTCGTATCCGTTGACGTTGACGTAGTCGAGGTCGATGCCGGCGACGTTCTGGAGCGCGGGAAACGTGTTGGGAGACGCTTGAAACATGTAGTCGATTGCGTGCGTCTTCAATAAGTTGACGGACGTGTTCTCGTCCGGAATGATCTTGAGTTCGATCCGGTCGAGACCCGGTTTGCCCATAAAGAATTTGTCGTTTCGCACCAACGTGACGTGGTCGCCGTGCGACCACTGTACGAACCGGAAGGGCCCGTCGCTGACGTCGGGCGCGTTGTTGAACGGAATTTGGTTGATGTTCGCATACTTCGAAAGCACGTGAGCGGGCGCGACCGGGAAGGGCTGGTCGCTCATCGCAAAAAACGAGTTAACGAAGGGCGAGAATTTCGATTTAAGGTGGACGACGACGGTGTAGTCGTCGGGCGTATCGATCGACTTGATGACGTCGTAGCCGTGGCGCGAGACGATGTTGTTGTTGGGATTCATAATCGCTTGCCAGGACCACTTGACGTCTTTCGACGTTACCGGGACGCCGTCGGTCCACTTGGCGTCCTTGCGCAGGCGATAGGTCACCGTCAAGCCGTCGCGCGAAATTCCGCCGTTCTCAATCGAAGGAACCGAGGTGGCGAGCATCGGGACGGGGTTGCCTTTGTCGTCGGCCGAGAGCAGTGGTTCGAACATCAGAAATCCGATGAATCCGTCGGTGGTGTTCGAGTTGAGAAGCGGATTGAGGTTCTTCGAGTCCTGCTGGATTGCGATGCGCAGCACCCCGGCGTGCGTCCACGAGTGCCGGGCGCCGGCCGCGTTTTCGGTTGCGACCTTGGTACAGCCGGCGGCGCACGCGGCGACCGCTGCGACGGCCAGCAAACCGCGGATCGAGTGCTTCACTACACGGCCGCCTTGGGATTAGAAGCCACGCGGTTGCCGGGAACCGGATCGTAACGCTCGTGGCGCCAGGAATACGTACCCAGTCCCTGCGTCGCCGTTCGAAGTTCGGTAATGTAGCGCGCGAGTTCGACTTGCGGAACGAATGCCTCGACCAGGTCGACGCCGGGGCGATCGCTCGGATTCATGCCCAGGATCTGACCGCGTTTGCCGGTGAGCTGTTGAATCACCGCGGACGAGTACGCGGTGGGGACTTCGACCCGAACGTGAACGATCGGTTCGAGCACGACCGGATTGCATTTCGGAAGGGCGTCGCGCACGCCCATGCTTCCGGCGGTCTTGAACGACTGTTCGCTCGAGTCGACGTCGTGATATTGACCGTCGAACAAGGTGACGTGCAAATCCGTTATGGGATGCCCGCCGGGACCGCGTGCGAGCGCCTCGCGGACGCCCTTTTCGACCGCCGGGATGAACTGCCGCGGGACGACGCCGCCGACGATCTTGTCTTCGAACGTCACCCCCGCCCCGCGCTCGCGCGGTTCGAAGCGCAGCCACACGTCGCCGAACTGGCCGTGGCCGCCCGTTTGATGTTTGTAACGCGAGTGAATCTCGGTGCCGGCCGTAATCGTCTCCAGGTACGGAATCGCAGGGGGAGCCGTTTCAACCTCGACCTTATATTTTCGCGCCAGGCGCTCGACCGCGATCGATACGTGCTGCTCGCCGCTGCCGAGCAAGAGCAGTTCGTGGGTGACGTCGGCGCGCTGCAAACGCAGCGCCGGATCCTCATCGACGATGCGCACGAGCATCTGCGAAATCTTCGCTTCGTCGATGCGCTCTTTGGGCTTGATGGCGGCGGCGAAGACCGGTTCGGCGACCGGAATGCGCGGCAGCGGCACGTTGTGGCCGTTGGACGTGAGCGTATCGCCGGTCGAAACGGTTTCCAGCCGTGCCAACGCGACGATCGCTCCGGGACCGGCCTCGGAAATCGCTTCCTGTTTTTTGCCCTGAAGCCGGTACAGACCGCCCAGGCGCGCCCGTTCGTTGTCGCGCGTAACGTTGGTCAGCGTCGCGTCGGATTTAAGCGTCCCGGAAAGAATGCGGGCGATCGAGAGTTTGCCGCTTTGGGGATGGATCGACGTTTTGATGACCTGCGCGACGACCGGGCCGGCCGGGTCGGGAGCGATCGGGCGCCCCTGCGCGTCGACCTTCGGCGCCTGTTCCGGTGACGGAAACCACTTTTCCATCGCGCGCACGAGCGCGGCCACGCCGGCGCCCGAGGCGCCCGAGGCCACGAGGACGGGGACGATCTGGTCGTGTGCGCACTCCTCGCACAGATCGCGTTCGACCTCGTCGATGGGCGGGTCGACGCCCTCGAGCAACTCTTCCATCAGGTGATCGTCGAAATCGGCGATCGCTTCGAGCAACTCGCCGCGCGCGCGCTGCGCTCGCTCGCGCACGTCGCTGTCGATCTCCGCGTCCGTTTCGCGGTCGCCGTCGAACGTGCGCGGCCTCATCTCGGCCAGGTCGACGTATCCGCTAAACTGCTCGGCGTTACCCAGCGGCAGTTGCTCGGCGACGACGTGGCGGCCGTAGGCGCTCTGTAAGGCGGCCAGCGTCCCGGCAAAATCGGCGCCCGGGCGGTCCATTTTGTTGACGACGAAGAGATGCGGCATGCGCATCGACTCGAGGTAGTCGACGATGGCTTGCGTCTGCACGACGCGGCCGGGGTCGGCCTCGACCACGACGACCGCCGCGTCGACGCCGAAAAGCACCGCCCGCGTGTCCCCGAAAAAATCGACGAACCCGGGGCAGTCGACGATCGTGATGTCGACGTCGTCGGCGGTGGCGTGCGCGAACCCGACCGTGGTCGACTGCACGTGCGCGACGTCTTCGGGTTCGTGATCGGTGACGGTCGTGCCGTCGGCGATCGAACCGCGCCGGCCGATCGCGCCGGTATAGGCGAGCACCGCTTCAACCAGAGTCGTCTTCCCTGCGTGATGAGGTCCGACGAAAGCGATATTACGTAGGCGAGCGATATCCGCCATCCCACTCTCCTCTCCCGGTGTACGTGTGCGTGCGTTATCGACGCTTGGTCGTTGGTTTTTTCTTCGTCGCCGAAGGTTTGCTCGGCGCTTTCGCTGGTTTCGAGGCGGCCTTCTTCGCGGGCGGCTTAGGCGCGCGCGAGGCGGGCGGCTTTTTCGATTTCGGCGCCGGCTTGGGGACCGGTTTCTTGGGCGCCGGTCGCTTTGCGGCAACGGCTTTTTTCGCGCCCGCTTTAGCCGGCGCAGCCTTTTTGGCGGCCGGTCGAGCGGCCTTGGCTGCCTTTGGGGCGGGCCGCGCACTGGTGGCTTTGGAGGGCGCGGGCTTGGCTGGTTTGGCCGCCGGCTTCACGGCCTTGGCGGCCGGTTTTG
>DATCGB010000160.1:0-4361 GCA_036509155.1 Candidatus Tumulicola sp.
AACCCGCCGGCGCGGTTGGGCACTCTCAGCGTGCTGCCGTCGGCGATTAGTTATGCCGATGGATTCTTCATCTTCCCGTCGCAAACGCTGCTCGACGCCAGTCCCGACGACGGGCAAGGCGTTACGACGGCCTTTAACCCCGGGCAGAAACTCGACGCGCCGTCGCCCTTTCACGATCTGTCCAAACTCAAACCCGACGTGAGCCGCACGCTGCTCATCAACGGCGGGTTCCTTAACAACCATGCCAGCAAGGCGGACCCCAAGGCGTTCGTGTACGCATTCGACGGGAACGCATTTCCGAACGTTCCGCTGATTCAAGCGCGCCTCGGTTCGGTCGAAGAGTGGAACTTCGTCAATCACAATAACGACGCGCATCCAATTCACGTCCACGTCAACGACTTCCAAGTGACGAAATACTTCGATCCGACGACCGGATTGAAGCTGGGGCCGCAAATGTTTGGTGAAGACAACGCCAACGTTCCCGCGCCGTCGATGGGACCGCAAGAGGCGGTCATTCAAGCCGGCACGCTGACGATGCGCACGAAGTTCATCGACTACCTGGGCTTGTACGTGCTGCATTGCCATCGGCTCAATCACGAAGACAATGGGTTGATGATGCTCATCAACGTTATTCCCGCCATTTCGGACTATGCCGTGGCGGTTCCGGGTTCGCCGGGCCACCCCGCAACCGTGAAGGTCTTCGACGGCCACGGCGATCGCCTGATAACGACCGTCACGCCGTTCGCGGATTTCTTTGGAACGCCCAGCGTGGCGATCGGCGACGTCGATGCTGACGGGATCTACGATCTCATCGTCGGTGCCGGCAAGGGACACTCACCCGAAGTCGTGGCGTACTCGGGCGCGTCCAGCGGCGGCCAGCCGTTCTCAACCGAGCTTGCGCGCTTCCAAGCGTTCGACGCGGCGCAGACCGGCGGCGTGAGCGTTGCATCCACGCAAATCGACGGCAGATCGGCCGATAACATCATCGTCGGCTCCGGCGCGGGCACGACCGATCGAGTTCGCATCTTCAGCAGCGAACTTCCGGCCGTCGGCACGGCGCCGGCAACGTTCGCGGCCTTCGCGCCGTACGGAAGCGATACGTCCGGCGTCAACCTCGCCGCCGGGTTCGTCGACTTCTTGACCGGACGCAACAGCATCGTAACCGCACCCCTGAAGGGCGCGCAGATCAAAGTATTTTCCTACTCGCTGATGACGCCGATCGGCAGTCCGCCGGCCTGGCCGAACAATCCGGGCAACGCGCATATGGACGCGTCGTTCACGCCGTTCGGGGCAAGCTATCGCAGTTCGATCTCGATCGCCACCGGGTGGCTTGCCGGTTCGTACGGCGGCGCCGAAGCGATCGCCGCCAGCCGGCTCTCCGGCGCGGGAACGGTGAAGGTTTTTTCGACCGGAACGGCGCTCCAGGGCAATCCACCCATGTACTTGCGCAGCGCGATGATGCACGAGACGGTCTCCAACTTCAACGAGATCGCGTCGTTCGCGCCGTTCGTTGGCGCCTCGGGCGTTCGCGTTGCGACGACGTCGACCACGATCGGTGCCGACTTGCTCGTGAGCGGCGCTCCGGGCGGCAAGGTGCAAATCGAGAAGTTCCGCCTCGCCCGCTCGAACCCGCAAGCGCACGCCCTCACGGCGACGCGCGTGCACGCGATCTCGTCCGGGATTGGAACGGCTGCGCCGGTGCTCGGCGGCGACTAGTCGGTGAGGTCGCGATTCCCAAAGGCTTGGGTTGCTCTTTTCTGCGTCATAGTCGCGAGCGCCGGGCCTTGTCGCGCGGCCGGCGACCCACTCACCGGAATCAGGCGAGTGGCGGATTCCGCAATAACGCCGGTGATGGCCAAGGACGATATCCCCGGCATGGCCGTCGGCATAATCGTGGCTGGCAAATCCTTCGTGTTCAACTACGGCGTGAAATCCACGCAGAGTCGTCGACCCGTGACGCGCGACACATTGTTCGAGCTGGGTTCCGTGACCAAGACGTTGACGGCGACGCTGGCTTCCCTTGCGCAAGTCGACGGCTACCTATCGCTTTCAGCTACGACGGCCACGTATCTGCCTTCGCTGCGAGGTCGTGCGTTCGGCAACGTCCGCCTCGTCGACGTCGGCACCCATACGCCGGGCGGACTTCCGTTACAGGTGCCGGACGACGTCCGCACCGACGATGAGTTGATGCAGTATTTCAAGAACTGGCAGCCCACGTACGCGCCGGGGACCTATCGCACGTACTCAAATCTCGGAATCGGAATGTTGGGGCTCATCACGGCAAAGAGCATGAAACAAGATTTTGTAGCGCTGATGGAACGGCGTCTGTTCCCGGCTCTCGGGATGAAGAACAGCTTCATCCATGTACCCGCGAGCAGGGCAGGCGACTATGCCGAAGGTTACACCGAGGGTGGAACGCCGATACGAATGGCGACCGGAGAGTTGTCCTCCGAAGCCTATGGGATAAAAACGACGGCCACCGACATGCTTGCCTTTTTGCGGGCCAACATGAATTTGGCCGAGATCGACCCCAAACTTCAACGGGCGATTACGGACACGCACGTCGGCTATTACCGGGCCGGGCCGATGACGCAGGACTTGATATGGGAGCAATATCCGTTTCCGGTGCGGCTGAACGCGCTTCTAAAGGGAAACTCGGCGGCGATGAGCCTTCACGCGACGCCAGTTACGGAAATAGATCCACCTCAGAAACCGCGCGAAAGCGTCTGGATCAATAAGACCGGTTCCACCAACGGCTTTGGGGCGTATGTCGCCTTCGTCCCGGCAAAGCGGCTGGGCATCGTCATGCTAGCCAACAAGAACTTTTCCATCGCCGATCGAGTAGCCGCCGCATACACCATCCTTACCGCCTTACGGTGAAGAATCGACCCCGGCCATGCGAGCTAGCGCGTGAAAGATCACGGCGAAGTCGTACGCTTGCAAACCCATCGCGCGCGCCGTGGTGAGCATCTCGTTCGCGACTGAGGTGGCCGGAAGCGGAACTCCGAGTTCTTGTCCCAAGTCGATGGCGAGGTTGAGATCCTTCTGCATCATTCCTACGTCGAACCACGCTTTTTCCGGCATGTTTAAGATGAACGGCGCGCGGTATGCGAGCATGGGCGAGGCAATGACGCCGCCGAGCATGATGTCGAGGGCGACTTCACGTTTGATGCCGCTCTTCTCGGCGAGCAGTACGCCCTCGCTAAGGGCCAAGATCTGCGTTGGAAGGTTGAGATTCAGCGCAATCTTCATCACCTTGGCCTGACCGATTTCACCCACGTGGCGCACCTTCGGCCCGATGTCCAGCAACGCGTCTAGAACGCGCTCGAGCGTCCGCTCCTCGCCGCCGACCACGATCAAGAGATGACCTTCGCGGATCGTCAGCGGACTGCCCAGGACCGCGCCGTCGAGCAGCGCGCCGCCGGTCGCGCGTACCTTTGCATCGAGCGCGCGAATCGTATCGGGCGAGACCGTGCTCAAGTCGATCCAGGTCTTACCCGGCGCCATCCCGCCGAGAATTCCATCGGCTCCTTCCGCGACTGCCTCCAACGCGCGCCCGTTCGTAACCATGGTCACGATGACGTCGCACTCTCGTGCAACCGCACGCGGGGAATCGGCCCACCGCATTCCGCCGTCGACGTACCGTTGCGCCTTGGCCTTCGTGCGATTGAACCCGACGGGTGTGCGCTTTGCCAGCAACAGGCGCTCCATCATGGCGCCGCCCATGTCGCCCAAACCGATCATTCCGATGGTCACGAGCGCGCCAGCCGCGCAGGAAGGCATCCCCATCGATCCACAGCCACCTCCAGTCATCGTTAGGTCTTCAACGGACGGGTGCAACCCTCCACGGGTTATAGAGAGTAGCTATGAAAACCATTACCGGCGTCCACGACGCACCCCCGCGCCACTGGGTCGGCGACGGGTTCCACGTCCGCTCGCTCTTCTCGTACGGCGACAGCCACGACCTCAGCCCGTTCATTCTGCTCGATCATGCGTCGCCGCGGGAGTTTACGCCGACCGCCCATCGGCGCGGCGTCGGCTGGCATCCGCACCGCGGCTTTGAGACGGTGACCATCGTTTACGAAGGCGAAGTCGAACACCACGACTCGCTTGGCAACGGCGGAACGATCGGACCCGGCGACGTGCAATGGATGACGGCGGCGGCGGGCATTTTACACGAAGAGTTTCACTCGCAGGCGTTTTCACAAACCGGCGGCCGGATGCACATGGCCCAACTTTGGGTGAACTTGCCCGCGCGCGATAAGATGCGCGATCCCGGCTACCAGACGATTCTCAACGCCGATATTCCAGTCGTCGCGCTTCCCGACGACGCGGGCAGCATCCGAATCATCGCGGGGGCG
>DATCGB010000161.1:0-7866 GCA_036509155.1 Candidatus Tumulicola sp.
GCTCGCACGCCCCGGTCTTCGGCTTCGGTAGCCGCGAACGCGGCAATATCGGGTGTGCTGAAGCGTTCGAACAGTTTGGCGGCTTCGCTTGGAGAACACGAACGAATGCGCTGGCGATAAGCGTTCTCGACTTTCAGCTGCAAAAATCGCATGTCGGCTTCGTCGTGCGGGCGTCCCGTTTCCATCTTGGTCACGATGAGGTCGATTTCATCGATGAGCCGAGTGCCATCTTCCAGAGGTTTGGAGCGCTGCCAGATCTGGTCGAATTCGCTTGCCTCGAGATGATTCGGGATCCGGAATACATCTATAGGGCGATCCGAGCCGAGTATGCGCACGAATCGGTCCCGGGCGACGACCGATGCAATGTCGCCGAATGCGATTGGAACGAAATGGCCCGTTTCATCCGCAACTCTGGCAGCGATCAATCCGCCTGATTCCAGCAACGGTCGTAACGTATCCGCCCACAGTTGTTCGTTAGCGAGCGGGTCGAGCCAAAGATCTACGTCCTTCGTGGAGCGATGTAGGCCGTGGAGCACTACGGCGATCCCGCCGAGAACGATGACGCGAATCTGTGCGGCGAGTTGCGCTACAACGTCATGAGCTTTCAACGTGAAGGTCCCCAATCGCGTATCGCGCCTTCGATGCGGTCCGATAGGGCGATAGCTTCAGCTACCGACCGTGGCGGTTCGCTAGCCCATGGTTCGCTATTCGTCTTGATGTCGGCGCGCGACGTCTTGTCCGCGCGCGTCCGCCTCAACGCCTCCATCAAGGAGCGTCGTCGCTTTTCGTCTCGCGCGACCTGTGACTGAAGGGCGTCGCCTCCTCGGTGTCCGTGCTTCATTGCTTGGCTCAGTATAGCGTCCGTGCCGGGTCCATTAGAGGGGGCTTTGCCTGAGACCGACCCCAACCCCGCTCGGGCACTCAAGAAGCTCTTTCAAAAGTTGGCGTCGCCAGTCCCCGCGCCACTGCTTTACGCGCGATTACGGCGTTGGCGAGTCGTCGGCGTCGATGCTGGGAAACACCTTCACCGTCGAATCGTCGACCAGGTGCATCTCGCCGCAATCGGTGCATCGCACGCGATTCCCGCGGAGCGTGGTCGCGTCGAACTGTTTAAGGCTCCCAAATCGCAGGCCAGTCCGCACGGCTTTGCCGGATTTCGGGCAAATCATCATCGCGTACAGCATCACCGGTCATTCGAAAGGCCGGGGGCGGGGCCGCCTTTCGCTCTTGCCCGCCGTGCCTACGCGTCCGCATCGAAATGCCGCGCCCGCTAGGCCAAGTCGAGGACGTCGAAGCCGCCGTTAGCGGCCGACGATACAGCGATCAAAACCGGATTGTATGGTGTGGCGAACGTCTGCGTATGATTCATGCATGCGGAGAGGCTCAGGCATACGGACACAAAAGGCCAAGAACTTTCGCGTGACGGTCAGACCATCAAGGATTCCGAAACAGCGTGCGCGGCCCATTTCACATTAACTCGATTTGAGGTCTAAGACGACGAACGGATCCATACGGAGCATGAAACGTACTTTGCCACGTGCCACAAACCGAGCAAACGGCTAGTGCTAGTACCGCTACTAAGTGCATCTAATTGCGTCTCCCAA
The DNA here is from genome assembly GCA_036509155.1 of Candidatus Tumulicola sp. GTDB lineage: Bacteria > Vulcanimicrobiota > Vulcanimicrobiia > Vulcanimicrobiales > Vulcanimicrobiaceae > Tumulicola. Next base: position 1,605 of record DATCGB010000161.1, read on the forward strand.
CCGTTTAGTTTTCTCGCTTCGCCTGAAGCGTTGTAGGGTCGACGGCGTATTTGACGGGTGACGCCGGCGACTCTAGCGGCAGCACCCAGATCCGATATGCGTGGCCGATCCGCTCGTTAAAGAGAATCTCACACGTGAACCGCGGAGCGCTTCCACACGCTCTTGTTTCGAGTACGGCGGCGATTGCACGCACGCCGCCTGCAGACACCGCAACCTCTTTGACTGCGTGGGACGATTGGTGTGCCCAATCTGGCTTTCCCGAAATCGATGGAAGGTTGTCGACGACGCGCATTCGTGAATCGGTAATCAAGGGATTGCGCTTTCGAGCCAGAGCAGCAATCTCACCAAGATATCCGTGACCGACTAAAACGTTGCGCCCATCGTTCGGCGCGATCGTGTCGGCAACATCGACGACGCCGGAATTCCCGCTGTGATTCTCAACTCGGTACAGCCTCGACATTGACTGCGCAAGACTATTCGAAGGCGTTGAGTGCTGCATCGCAGCCTCGACTTGCGCCTGCCTGGCAAAATTGTGGAAATCCGAAAAAATGACCGTCTCTCCCCCGACGTTCCAATGCTTCACCGTAGGGACCGGCGACTTAGTGCCGTTCGACAGCAGAGGATTCGCGCCGTGCTCGATAACCGACGAATCGGCCAACGTCCAATACCATGCACTTCCGATCTTGTTCTCATATCCGACCAAAATGACGTTTGGATGGTCCGTTGGAGAAAAGACGAGCATGTGCAGATGCGCGTCAGACGGTACACCTATCGGAAGTACGACGGGAAACGTCGCGTTCGCAACGACTCTACGCAGATCAGCGGGCGTCGGGTTCGTAACGGTCGTAAACGAAGTGATCGTACTCGTCGCGTTATTTCCCAAGAGCCAAATGCGCATGCCGGACATCTTTGCCGCGAGCACCGAGCCCGACCCAAGGACGGCAAGCGCGGCAAGCACAAATGCGACGATTAGATGCGAACGATGTTGTGCGCGTCTCGCCCGAGCGCGGCCGCGAATCGAAGCGATCGGCAGTTCCGGCACCGGAATAGCCGCCTGGAAGCGTCGGCCGGCCTTCGCAAAATCAGATGGCATTCTGCTGAACCTCCCAAGTTGTCTTATGCGGTGTGATGTCATAGTCGCTCAGCAGCGAACGAAGCCGTTCGCGCGCTCTCGAAAGGCGAACGCGCACGCTCCCGTGTGAAATGCGCAGCGCGGCCGCGATCTCCTCACCACTGAGGCCTTCAAAGTAAAATAAGACTGTTACTTCACGCAACTCGCTGGAAAGCGCCGCGAGCGACCGCCAGATGTCGAAAGATAACGTATCGTCGACGACAGTAACTTCTTCAGTCGGTTCGGCAACCTGTCCGCGACGACGTCGAACGCGCGCCGATTCACGCATCACGATGCGATAGAGCCATCCATCGAAGGCCTCGACGCAGCGAAGGCTGCGAACCGTTCGATCCACGATCACGCAGGTTTCCTGGGCCGCGTCTTCCGCGAGGCCACGGTCGCCGGTCACCATAACCGCAAGCCGAAAGCATCCGGGCCAGACGGCGGCAATCAGTTCCTCGACGGCACTCCCACTGCCACTAACGGCGCGAGCGACGATTTCCGGGGATGCCCAACGTCCCATAGGCCTCCTTCTCCTGGATGGTTCTTCTTCGATAAGAGGCGAGAAATGGCTCGAAATGTTACTCCGTCGCAAGAAAGAGCCCGGCGAGTTTTCGCCGGGCTCTTCTTTATCGCGGTCCTTCGACTACGGTGCTTCGCACCTAAGCTCAGGATGACACTGCTTTTTTAAAGAACGTCAAAACGCTAGAACGGTCAGAACGTCAAAACGGGATCTCGTCGTCGATGTCGTCGCCGAAGGTGTCGCCGCCGGCGGTCGACGCGGGGGCGGCTGCGGTGCTCTGATTTCCGCCGCTGTAGCCTCCGCCGGCGTAGTCGCCGCCTTCATCGCCGCCACTGGGACCGTCGCGGCGCGAGCCGAGCATCTGCATGTTGTCGATCACGACTTCGGTGGCTTTGCGCTTGTTGCCATCCTTGTCGTCGTAGGAGCGAATGACGAGGCGCCCTTCGACGAGGGCGTTCATCCCCTTCTTCAGGTACGTATTGCACGTCTCGCCGAGGCGATCCCAAGCGACGATGTCGACGAACGTCGTCTCTTCTTTGTTGCGCGGATTGTTGACCGCGAGCGTGAACTTCGTGACCCCTTTTCCGGACTGGGTGTAACGAATCTCCGGGTCGCGCGTTAGGTTGCCGACCAGAATGACGCGGTTATACGAACCTGCCATCGCTTACTCTCTTTCGCTTTATCACGTAACGGTTGCTGTTAACGCGATGGGGTAGTTGGAACCTAATAGACCGGCGGCGGAGGCGGCGGAGCGGCTGCCGCCACGGCCGCCATGTGCGTTATCATCTTGGCGTCGAGCCGCACGACCAGCGCGCGCAGCACGTCCTCGTGCAGCTTCAGCAGGCGCTCCAGCTCTTTAGAAGCCGGGCCGTCGCTCTTAAACTGCATGACGACGTAGCTGCCCTCGCGCACGTCGTCGATTTCGTACGCGAGCCGCTTTTTGCCCAGCTTCTCGACGCTGACGACGTCACCGCGTTGGTTCTTGACGATCTCGGCGATCGCGTTCGCGCGCTCTTCGACCTCGTTTTCCTCGAGGGAAGGGCGCAGAATGTAGGTCACCTCGTAGTCGGTCATCGTTACCCCATCTATGGTCGCTCGCAGGCTGCGGGCGGCCCGCCTCACGCGGCGGGCAGCGGGTTGATCGCGGACCCCTAACGGGCTCCGGGACCCCCGCATCCTATCACACGTTTCGCGAAACCAGCAACGACCGGCATCCGACCCGACCCCGAGCGCCCAACCGAGCGCTTTAAACGCCAGTGGAAACGGTCGCGGCCGGGTCTTCCACAGGTAGTTTGAAGGCGCGCAGGCTAACGTTTGGGCAAGGGAGCGACGCCCGCCTGGGGGGCGCCGCCGATACAGGCCGTCCAATTGAGGGAAGTCTCGAATACGTGCGCATAGCGAAGTTCGCCGTACATCGCCGGGTGGCCGTCTCGATGATTGCCCTGGCGATCATCGTCCTCGGTCTGTTTGCGGTCCCGCGCCTGCCGATTTCCCTGCTCCCGAACTTCACCCAGCCGGTCGTCACGGTCTCGGTAACCTACCCCAACGTCGGTCCGCAGCAGATGGAGACGCTGATCACGCGCCCGATCGAAAATGCGGTGAGCCGGGTCAACGGCATCCAGCAGATTAACTCGAGCAGTTCCGAGGGCAGCACCCGCGTCACCGCACAGTTTTATTTCGGCACGAACATCGATACCGCGGCCGTCGACGTCCAGGAACAAGTCTCCCGCATCTTTGGCACGCTGCCGAACGATCCGAATCTTCAGCAGCCGGTTATCACTAAATTCGATTCGAGCTCGCTGCCGGTCGTTCGTATGTTCGTCACCGATCCGAACATGACGTTGCGCGACCTCGGCGACCTGTTCACCAACCAGTTGGGCGACGAGTTTTCGTCGGTCGACGGCGTCGCCGCGGTGACGGTCAACAACGATCAGCAGCGGGCGATCATGATCGAGCCGGACTCTCGCGCGCTGGCCGTCAACGGGATCACGCTTCCGCAGATCATGCAGCGGGTCGCCGAGGAGAACGTCAACCTGCCGGCCGGCGTCGTCCAGGTCGGCAAGAGCGAGTACCTGGTGCGTGCGAGCGCGCTGCTGCAATCCGCCCAGGAGACCGGCAACCTGATCGTCACCACCAAAAACGGGGCGCCGATCCGGCTCAACCAGGTCGCAAAAGTCACCGACTCGATTCTCGAACAACGCAGCTTCCAACGGCTCAACGGCACGCCCGCCGTGGGCATTACGATCAACGCGCAGCCCAACGCGAACATCGTCGCAACCTCGGTCGGCGTGTACGGCAAGATTAACGCGATCCAGCAACGCTATCCCGGAATGCATTTTGCCGTTGTTTTCGGGCAGGAAGGCTTTATCCGAGAAGCCATCACCGCGCTCGAGCACACCGCGCTCTACGGCGCGCTGCTCGCCATCCTGATCATCCTGCTCTTCCTGCACTCGTGGCGATCGACCCTGATCGTCGCCATTTCGCTGCCCGTTTCCGTTCTCGGCACGCTCTTCGCTGCGTACGTGTTCGGCTATTCGCTCAACATCATGACGCTCGGAGGGCTGGCGCTGGCCGTCGGGCTTATCGTCGACGACGCGATCGTGGTGATCGAGAACATTTACCGGCACATGGCACGCGGCCAAACGCCGATGGAAGCAGCCGAATCGGCCACGGCCGAGATCTTCTCGGCCGTCATGGCCTCTTCGATCACGGTCATAACCGTGTTCGTTCCGCTGGTTTTGATCCCCGGACTCCAAGGCCTGATCTTCACGCCGTTCGCCGTTATGGTGATGGTCGCGGTCGGCTTGTCGCTGGTCGTCGCCGTTACCCAAGTCCCCATGCTGTCGTCGGTCATTTTGCGGAACCGGACCGAGCACGCCGGCAACGGCTCGGCCACCAACGGAAAGCACCGCAGCGCTTACGGACGCTTTTCGAGCGCCTTCGACAACCAGTACGAACGTTTCGCGCGCTGGTATGCGCGCCGCCTGGCGCAGGCAATCGATCGCCCGAAGATCATTTTTGCCGCGGCCGGCATCGTTTTCGCGGTTACGTTGATCGCCGTCAAACTGGGCGCCGTTCAAACCGAGCTGTTCCCCCCGTCGAACTCCAATTTTGCGCGCTTCAACTTGCAAATGCCGACCGGCACGGCTTTATCGGTAACGAACCACGCCGCAATCGACGTCGAAAACCGCTTGATCAAGGATCCGCGCGTGGCGGACGTCGGCATCCAAGTCGGATCGACCGGCTCGGTGGCCGGCACCGCGGTGACCAACCTGGCGAACCTGTCGGTCACCCTCAAGCCCAACGTCGGCGGCCGGCAGGCGCAGCAGTTCGTCACGCAATGGACCGCAGCGCTCACCGGTTCGCGTTCGGCCTCGGGCGGACGCGGCCGAAAGGCCACCTCGTTTACCCCCGAACAGATTCAGCAGCTGCGCGCTCGTTTCGGCCAGCCAATTCCGGGACTCCAGGTTTTCGGCCGAACCGTCGACATCGTGCAAAACATCATCGCGCGCGGACAAGATGCCCTGCAAATCCAGATATTTGGGCCGGACATCGACAAGCTCTACAACCTCGCCGAATTCACCGCGATTCCCAAGCTGCAGTCCGAAATCCAAGGTCTGCAGCCGCCGCAGCCCGGAATCACGAACTCGCAGCCGGAGATCGACGTCAACGTGGATCGCGCGATGGCGGCGCAACTCGGCGTAAGCACGCAGTCGATTTCGCAAGTGGTCGATATCGCGACCGCCGGCCAGACGGCCTCGTACATGCAGATCAACGCAACGCAGTATCCGATCGAGGTCCAGCTCCCGCCCGATCAACGGCGCAGCCTGAAAGCGATCCAAAACCTCATGGTTCCGGTAGCGACCGTTCCGACCGGCTTGGTCGTAAACACCGCGTCGTCGGCCCCGATCGCTGCCGGAACCAACGGCAGCCTGACGCTCAACACCGCATCCGGCCCGACCGGTAACTACACGCTCCAGACGATGCCGTTAGCCGAACTCGCGAAGATTACGTTCGGCACCGGCCCCTCGGAAATCACGCGCCAAAACAAACAGCGCGAGATCGACATCGACGCCGGCCTCAACATTCCGCTCGGGGACGCCGTCACCCAGGCGACCAAAGTGATGAACTCGATCGCGCTGCCGTCCGGATACCACTGGGCGTTCGGTCCACAGGTGCTGCAACAAGGGCAGACGTTCTCCAGCCTCGGGCTGATCGTGGGACTGGCGATTTTGCTGGTGTACATGCTGCTCGCCTCGCAGTTCGAATCGGTGCTGCACCCGGTCGTCATTATGATCGCCGTACCGCTAGCTTCGGCCGGCGTGGTGTTCGGCATTCTGTTCCGCAACCTGCTTTGGGCGGCCGGCGACGCGATAACGCACCAACCGTTCGCGCCGATGGCCTTCGGGCTCACCGCGTTCATCGGCGTTTTAATGCTCGTGGGAATCGTCGTAAAGAACGCGATTCTCGTCGTGGAGTTCAGCAACCAGTTGCGCGAGCGGGGGATGAGCGCGCGCGATGCCGTGCTGCACGCCGCGCCGATGCGGCTGCGTCCGATCCTGATGACGACCTGCGCGACGATTGGCGGCATGACCCCGATCGCCCTAGGCATCGAAGCGGGCAGCCAG
>DATCGB010000162.1:0-18533 GCA_036509155.1 Candidatus Tumulicola sp.
CGCCTAAAACGTTCATCATGATCGCGTTGCTAAGCATGCGCGGCGGCGAGAGCGGCAGCTCGCAAATGGCGCGAACGTGCTGCTCGTACTGCGAGCAAGGCGTGACGTCGATCGTGTAGTGCCCGCTATTGTGCGGGCGGGGGGCGATCTCGTTGACCAGAAGGCGGTCGGACTCGGCCAGAAAGAATTCGACGCAGTACGTCCCGACGATGACCAGTCTTCGCCCGATCGTCGCGGCCATCGTCTGCGCGCGCTCGGCGATACCGGCACTTACCCGAGCCGGTGCGATGGTCGACGCAAGAATTCCGCGATCGTGGGCATTTTCGCAAACGGGGTACGTCACGACGTCGTCGTCCGCACCACGCGTGGCCACCACGCTCAACTCGCACGAAAAATCCACCCGCCGCTCGAATATCAGCGGCACTCCCCCGGCCTGCGTCACCGCCGCTTCGGCTTGCGCGAGCGTCGCCGCAGGCCACTGACCTTTCCCGTCGTAACCGCCGCGAACGGTTTTCAAGACGGCCGGGAATCCAATCGTCTCGGCGGCGCGCGCTAGATCTTCGAAATTTTCGACGGACTCGAAATCGGCCGTCGGGATGCCGCACGCGCGAACGAATCGCTTTTCCAATAGGCGATCTTGCGTAACCCGCAGTACGCTGCTGGACGGTGCGACCCGGTGGCCGAGACGTTCGAGATGTTCGACCGACGCGATCGCGACGTTTTCGAATTCGTAGGTGACGATGTCGCTGCGCCGGCCCAACTCTTCGATCGCGACGATCTCGTCGTACGCGGCGACGATCTGCTCGTCGGCCACTTGGCCGGTGGGCGAGCGTTCTTGCGGATCGAGCGTGATGACGTCGTAGCCCATCCGCTTCGCATCGAGCGCGAACATGCGGCCCAACTGGCCGCCGCCGATCACGCCGATCGTTTGAACGGTCGCGGTCACTCCGGCGAACTGGCCGCCGCGGCGGCATGCATCTTGGCGACGTACGCCGCCATCCGCTCCGCCAGCGCCGTATCGCCGAGCGCGAGAATGCGCGCCGCAAGCAGCGCGGCATTCACCGCACCGCCGATGGCCATCGTCGCAACCGGAACGCCGGGCGGCATCTGGGCGATCGACAGCAGTGAATCGACCCCGTGGAGCGCCTTCGATCGAACCGGCACGCCGATGACCGGGAGCGTCGTCTTGGCGGCCGTCATTCCCGGAAGGTGGGCCGCTCCGCCCGCACCCGCAATGATGACCGCGACGTTGCGGCCGGCCGCCGATGCGGCGTATTCGAACATTTCGTCCGGCATGCGGTGCGCCGACACGACGCGAACCTCGCATCGAATCCCGAGTTCGGCCAGCGTATCGCGGGCCGGTTCCATCGTTTTCCAGTCGGAACGGCTGCCCATGATGATGCCGACGATCGGGGCCGGGCTCGCTTGCGCCATGGCCGAGGCGCTTCGCGCCGATCCTGCGGTTGTCATCCTCTCGAGCAGAGCGCTCGCCGCCCGAGGGCGAAGGGTGATTCATGGCGTCGCGTTTTTTGCTCGGGATCAACTACTGGCCGCGTCGCAGCGCGATGTACGCCTGGCAGCGCTTCGACCTCGGCGAAATCCGCGAAGACGCGGCGCGCATCCGCGAACTCGGGCTCGACGTCGTGCGCTTCTTCCTCTCCTGGGAGGCGTTTCAACCCGCTGCCGGCGCGCTCGACCCCGCGATGCTGCGACGTTTCGAGGGGGCGCTGGACGCCTTTGCCGCCGCGGACCTGCGCGCCATGCCGACGCTGTTTTGCGGGCATATGAGCGGGGTCAACTGGCTTCCCGCGTGGACGCTCGATCCGAAAACGCCGCACGGCCGGTTTCGCACGATTTCCGGCGAGCGCGTTTCCCCTTACGGTATCGGCGACTTTTACGCCGACCCGCGTTTGCTCGAAGCGCAACTGACGTTTGCCCGGCAGGCCGGCGAATGCGTTAGCGGCCATCCCGCACTGTGGGCGTGGGACCTCGGCAACGAGTTTTCCAACCTGCGCGAGCCGGCGACGCCCGACGACGCGGCGCGATGGAGCCGGCTGTTAACGCAGGCGCTGCGCGAAAGCTCGTCGGGCGACGTCACCGGCGGCATGCACGGTGAGGATTTGGAACGCGACCGCCGCATTCGTCCGTCGAGCATCGCGCGACCGTGGAACGTTGCGTCGATGCACGGTTATTCCGTCTACAGCCCGTTCTCGCGCGGCCGTCTCGACACCAACGTCGTACCGTTTCTGGCCGCGCTGCAGGCGTCGTGCAGCGGCAAGGGCGTGTTGTTCACCGAGCTCGGCAATCCGACGTGCCCGCCCGGGACCGTGTCGCCGTACGACCGCGTTCCGCTGCCCGGCGCCCCATCGTCGAAAAAAGCAGGGCCGGTGCCCAAAAACGCGGCACCCTACGCCTGCTTGAACGAAGAAGAAATGGCGCAGTATGCCTATGGCACCATCGATCGGCTCCACGCGCGCGGCGCGCTCGGCGCCTTCTGGTGGTGTTGGGCCGACTACGACCGCGCGCTGGCCGCCCTCCCGCCGTTCGATTTGGCGCCGCACGAACTGACTTTCGGCATCGTGCGCTCGGACGGGACGTACAAACCGGTTGCGGACGCGCTCGCGCGGCTCGCTCGCGAAGCGCGCAGCGTCGTCGAGACGCCGGCCGCTCCGGTCGTGCGCGAAGACGACTACTACGCGTCGCTGCCGGGCGGCATCTTCGAGTTGTACCGTTCGTACTGCCGCGACCATGCCTGACGCGCGCCGCGTTTTGATCGTGACCGGCGCGAGTTCGGGCATCGGCCGGTCGCTGGCAATGCTCGCGGCCGCCGACGGGTTCGCCGTACTGCTCGTGGCGCGCCGCGCCGAGCGGCTGGCCGAAGTCGCACGCGCGATCCGCGCTGCCGGCGGCGCGTGCGAGACGCTGACCGTCGACGTCACCGCTGCCGGCAGCGCGGATCGCATCGCGGACGCCGCGCGACGCGCGTTTGGGCGCATCGACGTCGTCGTCAACAACGCCGGCGCCGGAGCCTACGGCGAACTGCTCGCGCAGAGCGACGCGGCTCTGGATGCGCAGTGGCGCCTGAACGTCGCCGCGCCGTTGCACGTCGCACGCGCCGTGCTCCCGGACCTCGAGCGCACGCGCGGCCAGCTGGTATTCGTCGGGTCCGGCATCGCGCGCGTGCCGCTGCCGTCGTTCGGCGCCTACGCTCCGGCGAAAGCGGCGATTCGCGCGGCGGCGATTCAGCTGCGCCGCGAACTGCGCGGCCGGGGCATCGCCGTCACGTACGTGGATCCGGGCGTGGTCGCGACCGAATTTCACAGCGCCATGGGCGTCGCGCCACCGGCTCGCGTTTCGGCCGCATCGCCCGAGCGAGTCGCGCGCGCTATTCTGCGCGGGATCGGCCGGCGCGCCGCGACGGTCAACGCCGTGCCCACGCACACCGCGGCCGGCGTCGCCGCGGAGTGGCTGGCGTCGCTAGCCGACCCCGTCGTGGCGCGGATGGCGCCCGAGCGCCGAGGTGCGCCGACCGCCATCGCAGCGGAGAACGCCCCGCCCCCGGCACCGCCGGCCGCGCCCGAACCGTCGCCGTTCGAAGCGGCGCTCGAACCGGTCGCCCGCCGCATGGAGCGCGTGAAGCTGCCGCCGAGCTTCGTTCGCGAGGCACTTACAACGCCGGGGGCAACCATCGAGCTCAACGAAATCGCGATGCGCTGGGCCGGCATGCCCAACAAGAACGAACGCGCGGCGATGCGCGAAGTCCTCGACGCGCTGAGCGCCGCGGGCCATCTAGAACCGATTGGAGACGAAACGTGGAAGGTTTTACGCGCCGCCGGCTAAGCGGCACGATCGTTGTTTGCACCCTGCTGCTCGAACTCGGCGCCGGGGCGACGCTGGCGCGGGCGTCGGCCGGTCCGCCCGAACAGGCCGGCGTCTTCGCCCTGCTGGGCGGCACGCCGAAGATCGTTTCGAAATTCTGGGCGGTCCACTCCAACGCACCGTTGCGCGCTACGCTGCACGTCCGGCAGTTTGCTAAGGACGCGACGACGCCGATTCTCAATTACGACGTCGAAATGCAGAAAACGATCCACCTGGTCGTCATCCGCGATGACTTCAAGTCGTTCTTGCACCTGCATCCGGACTTTAATACGACGACCGGCACGTTCACCCAAACGTTTACAAAGCAGCCCAACCATCGGTACTACGTTTATGCCGACACGCAGCCGCACGGCATCGGGCAGCAAGTCTTCCGCTTCACGATGGACAGCGATGGACCGCCGGCCGTCAGCCCGCCCTCCGCCGCGCCGTCGGCCCCCGCGGTCGCCGCCGGGCCCTACACGGTGCGGCTCGACTCGACGACGCTGCCGGCCAACCAGCCGCTATCGCTCGATATCACGGTCGACAAGGGTGCGGCTCCGGCTCACGACTTGGGGTCGTACCTCGGCGCGCCGGCCCACTGCGTGTTCATCAACGCCGCGACGCTGGCGTACGTGCACGCGCACGCCACGGTTCGCAGCGGCTCCAAGGGGGGCTCCGCGATGGACATGCAGGGCGCCGGGCCGCGCATGAAACTGCACGTGCCCGCGCTGCCGGCCGGAACCTACAAGCTCTGGATCCAGTTTCGCGGCGGCAGCTATCGAGTGTACGCGGCGCCGTTCACGTTATCCGTGCAATAGCCGTGCGCCGTATGTATTTCACCGCGACCGCACCGAAAAATACGACCGTCGCCAACAGCACGATCGTCGCGCCGCTCGAGGCGCGCACGTAGTACGAGAGATAGAGTCCGCCGACCGTGCTCGCGGCCCCGAATATCGAGGCCAACACCATCATCGGCGAGAAGCGCGAGGTGAGTTGATAGGCGGCAGCCGCCGGCGTCACCAGCAGCGCTGCAACCAGCACGATGCCGACGGCCTGCAATGCGACCACGATGGTCAAGGCCAGCATCACGAGCAGCGCGTACTCGTAGGCCGGCGCCGCGATCCCGCTGGCCTGCGCGACGACCGGATCGAACGACGTGTAAAGTAACCCGCGGAACATCACGACGACGCTTGCAGCGACCGCGAGGCTCAAGGCGAGAATCAGCCACAAGTCCTGCGGCTGAACCGCCAGAATGTCGCCGAACAGAAAACTCTGCAGATCGACGGCGTAGTTTCGCTGCTGACTCATCAAGAACACGCCGAGCGCGAACATTCCCGTAAACAAAACGCCGATGGTCGTATCGAGCGAAATGCGGCCGCGACGCGATACGAAACCGATCCCCAGCGCCGTCACGACCGCCACGATCGCCGCGCCGATGTAGAAGTTGGCGCCCTTGAGATAAGCGATCACGATGCCCGCAAACGACGCGTGGGCGATCCCGTCACCGATAAACGCTAGCTTGCGCAGCACCACGTAGGTGCCCATCGTCGAACACAGCAGCCCGACGGCCAGCGCGGCGACGAACGCGCGCTGCATGAACGCGTAGTGAAAGGGAGCGACGAAGGCGTCGAAACTCAACGGTGGATCTCGGGATGCGTCGTATGGGCTTCGTGCGCTTCGTGATCGGTGCGCAAGTGCCCGTGCGTGTGGGTGTGTTCGCGGATGCCGGCGTAGGCGCCCGACGCCACGACCTCGACCGGGTCGCCGATCGCCAGAACTCGACGATCGAGCACGAGCAGCCGGTCGAACCATTCGCCCACCCGATCCAGATCGTGGGTCGTCATGATGACCGGCATGCCGCCGGCCACCAGCGTGCGCACGATGGTGCGCAGGGCTTCTTCGGTCGATGCATCGACGCCGGTGGTTGGCTCGTCGAGCAGCAGCAGCCGCGGCTCCTGCGCGATCGCGCGGGCGACGAACACGCGCTGCTGCTGGCCGCCCGAAAGGTGCGCGATATGGCGCTGCGCGAGCGATTCCATTTTGACCGCTTCGAGCGCGCGCCGGACGACCTCGCGATCGTGCGCGCCGAAACGCCTCCAAAACGGCAGCCGCGAAAATCGTCCCATGGCGACCACGTCCCACACGGTTGCCGGAAACGTCCAATCGACCGCTTCGATTTGAGGAACGTACGCGATCGATCCCGGGGGCAGGTCGCGCGGCTGCGCGCCGAGCACGCACAGTTCGCCCCCCGACGGCGTCAACAGACCGGCCAACGCCTTGAGCAGGGTCGACTTGCCTGAACCGTTCGGACCGACGATCCCGAGCGCTTCGCCGAAGTGGACGGTCATCGTTGCGCCGACCAACGCGGTGAAATCGTCGTACCGCACGACGAGGTCGCGGGTAACCACGGCTTCACCGGCGGCACACGTAAGCGCAGGCGTCATTTGAGCCCTTTGACGATGATGCCGGTGTCGTATTCGAGCATATCGATGTAGTCGGCGACGTTTGGATTGGTGCCGACCGAGTCGTCGTACAAACTCTCGACGACGCCGATGCCCGCACCCTGCGCGATCGCATGTAACAGCTTCGGGCTATATTCGGGCTCGCTGAAAACCGCGTCGACGCCGTGCTGCTTGGCGAGATCGACGAGCAGGCCGATCTGCTGCGGGTTAGGTTCCTGGCCGGGGTTTCGCTCGACGAAGCCTAGGGTCACCATGCCGAAGCGATCGTTGTAATACTGCCACGCGTTATGAAAAACGATCATGTACCGATGCGACGGGGGAATCGTGTCGATGCGGGATTGGATGTCGCGGGTGAGGGAATCGAGTCGTGCGTTATATCGGACCGCGTTGGCGTTGAAGGCGGCGGCGTCCTTAGGATCGACCGCGATGAGGCCGTCGCGTATTTTCAGGACGTACTTTTTGGCGAGCTGGGGGTCCATCCACAAGTGCGGGTTCTTGTTTTTAATCGGGAGACCGTCGGCGCACGCGACTACGTGAAGGTTCGGCGACTGGGCGTTGGCGAGCAGCCGGTCGAGCCACGTTTCCAGCCCCGCGCCGTTCTCGACCAGCAGCTGCGCCGCCGTGACGGTCGCGACGTCTTGCGGGGTCGGTTGAAACGTCTCGGGCGAAGCGCCGACCGGCACGATGCTCGTCACGCTGACGCGATTGCCGCCGACGCCGGCGACGAACGAGTTCAAGACGGAGATCGTCGTAACGACGGCAATCTTGTTGGTTGCGGACGCGCCCGTTTGGGTCTGCCGGCCGGCGCAACCGGCCACGCCGATGCACAGCGCAAGGATCGCGACGACGCGCGCTACCCGCACGCGCGGCACTTCCCGAAGAACTCCATCGCGTGACCGTCGAGTTCGAAACCGTGGAGCGTGCGCAGCGAATCGGCGAAAAGATCCATTGCGGCACAGTCGACGTCCTCGACCCGCCCGCACGTCCGGCAAATCGCGTGGTGGTGATGCCGGTCGGGTTCGCACAGCATGTACGCCGCTTCGCCGGCAGCATCGACGCGCGCGGTTACGTCCCCCTTATTTTGCAGATGCTCGAGCGTTCGATAGACGGTCGAAAGCGAAACCTTGGCCTCGGATACCTCGAGGTGCTGATGGATCTCGGCGGCGCTGAAAAACCGTCGTTCGCGGTTGAGAACGTTCGAAATCAACTCGCGCGGCCGGGTGACGTATTCTGCTCGGGTACCCACACTCGAGGCTATTTGAGAACGGTTTGCAAAATCATTCTTTGGGTGAAGCCGCCGGCGAAGGGCTGGCGGCCGGCGTGGCACAGCTCTCCACGGCGGCTTTTGCCTGGAGGGCCGCCTGATCGCGCCAGTAGGCCGAGGTTTCGGGGTAGGCTGGAAGCGCTAGACCGACGGCCGCAGCCCGCGTTTGAACCTTCGGGATAACTTCGGCGATCGCCTTAGGGACGTTCCCGTTGGCGTCGTTGACGGTCGCGGCGATGGCCAGCCAAGCCCCCGCCAGCATGGCCGCCGGAAGGGCCTTGGCCGCCGCTGGGCACGAGGCGTTGAGCTTAACGGCAATGTCGGACTGCAGGGCCAGCCCCCACGCCGTGGTCGCCGCCAGCTGCGCAAAAAGCGGAGCCTTGTCGCCTTCGCTCGGGCAGATGCTGTCGAGGACGTTGTGTTCTTCGTCGACCGACTGTAGAATCTCGCCGATGTCGTTCAGGCGGGCGGCCAAGTCGGCCGGGTTGCCGCGCGCGGGATGCGCGTCGAAGTTGCGGATCTGGCCTTCGTAGTCGTTGATCATCCGAGAGTTGCAACGACTGGCCGCCGCCACGATCGACGTGGGCCCCGCCCCCGTGGCCGGCGGCGCCGCGGCGATACCCGAAAACGTCAGAAGCGAGGCGCCCAGCGAGGCGGCGCGAAGGATCGTGGCTATCACGTTTTGACAGGTGCCAAGCCTAGCACGTATAATCCTCCGGCGCCGACCCTTGGGGATGTAGCTCAGCTGGTAGAGCACTTGCTTCGCATGTAAGGGGTCTGGGGTTCGAGTCCCCACATCTCCACCACGTCAAAACCCGCATCCCGTAGGGGTTTGCGGGTTTTTCTTTGACGCGGCTTCCAAAGCGATCGGCCGCATTTACGACAATCGTACGACAACCGGGTTCGAGGGCCGCGAAGATTTGGTCCGCCGTTTGAGCAACGCGCTGCGCACTGTGGTTGAACAGGTGACCGTACCGGGTTAGAAAAACAGTAAGCATTATCTTGGGTTAGCTTTCCGGTGGCGTCGACAAACCCGATCCGCAGCCGGTGCGCCCCCCGCTTCAATGGGTGACGCAAGGGCGTACAGACAAAGGCACACCCGTTAGGGCGGCTGCAACCGGAATTTTTACTATAGCGCCTTTCTGCAGTACGCTATACACTGAGCTCATCCAAAAAGGAAGCCTTCGCCAGGCGTGGCGGCGCGCGGTTGCGCCATACGGGGCTCATGGACGGACAGGGAGAAGGAGCGCTTGGAACCGTACGGCGATCGCACGACAATTCGCGCGGAAACTAGCGGAAGGCCCTACGATCTCGAATTCTGCGTCCCGACCCAAGACCACGAGATCGCTGCAGTCGTACGGCAGATCCAGTCGTCGGGTTGAGTCACATGATCCATTTCGACGAGGCGCGCAAACGGGTTCATCTGCCAGACGATCGGCGTATGGTTGCCATCTTACGGCGCCGGTACCTCATCTGGCTTGTCGTGCTTATCATTATTCCCATCGCGCTCGCCTGGGTACAGGTGCTCGCGTTCGGCATCCATTCGGCATTTGCGCCAGTCGCCGGCATCACCGGCAACGCGCCGAACGGGGTCCCGCGCGGCTTTCCCGTATGGATCCGCTGGACCCATTTTGCGAACTTACTCTTCCTATTTTTGCTGATGCGCAGCGGCCTCTCGATCCTTATGGACCACCCGCGGCTGTACTGGAACGACAACTGCACGCCAGGCTCGGAATGGCTACGTCTCACGCCGGTGATCGTTCCCAACGATCGGGTTTGGACGGCGAAAGAGGACGCGCGCTACATTTCGCCGCTCATCGCGCTGCCCGGGTACCGGCACACGATTGGAATGGGTCGGTCTTGGCATTTCATCACCGATTACTGCTTCATTCTTACCGGCGTCGTTTACGTCATCATGCTGTTCGTCAGCGGGCAGTGGCCGCGCCTGATCCCAACCTCGTGGGCGATCTTTCCGTACGCATGGCAGACCTTCGTCCATTACGCGACTTTTCATTTTCCAATCGAGCCCGATGGGTTCTATGCGTACAACGCGCTGCAACAGCTTACGTACTTCGCCGTCGTCTTCATTATGGCGCCGCTCTCCATCTTGAGCGGAATCGCAATGTCGCCGGCCCTCGACAGTGCCTTCCCGTGGTATCCGCGCATCTTCGGCGGCCGACAGGGAGCCCGGTCAATCCATTTCTTGCTGCTGTGCGGATATATCGCGTTCACCGTTGTGCATGTCGGCCTGGTGCTCGCCACCGGCGCGCAACGAAATTTCAACCACATCGTTCTGGGCACGGATAACACAAGGCCGCTCGGACTCATTCTCGGCTGCGTCGGTCTTGCGGTCGTCGTTGGATCCTGGATCGCCGCGTATATCATCGCCTGGCGTTATCCACGTGCGATCCAACGGCTGCACAAAGCGCTTATCTTGCCGTTGGAATTACGCGTGAGTGCCTGGAAACGCTTTAACCCGACGGAACGCTATACGCGCAAGGACGTCTCGCCATACTTCTGGCCGAACGGCAAGATGCCCGACTCCGATGAATGGAAGCAACTGGCTGCGGGCGGGTTCCGCGACTTCCGCCTGCGCGTGGGTGGTTGCGTCGAGAACCCGGTCGATTTGACCCTCGACGATCTGCGCGCGCTCGGGCACGACGAGCACGTGGCCCTGCATCATTGCATTCAGGGCTGGAGTGGCGTCGCTCAGTGGGGCGGAATCTCACTGGTGCGGCTGATCGATCTTGTGAAACCGCTTGCAAGCGCGCGCGCGGTTGAGTTCATTTCGTTCGGCGATGGTATTTTTGGTGGGGTTTATTACGATACGCAGCGGCTCGAAGACGTCGTCAAGCCGGAATGCCTGCTCGCGTACGAGATGAATGACGCGCCGCTTCCGACAATTCATGGCGCTCCGCTGCGTCTTCGCGTCGAAAATCAACTCGGCTTTAAGATGGTCAAATGGATACGCGAGATCCGCTTTGTCGAAACGGCAACCGCTGTAGGCAAAGGCTACGGCGGGAAGAACGAGGACGATGAATATTTCGACCTCTTGCCGTACATTTAGGGCGGCTCCGATCATTTAGAACGCCGGTAAACGCGCTGCTCGTGGCCCTGCAGCAAGCGGTGACCACACGGCTGTCGCGGACGTTGGCGGCGGTTGCCACGGTCGAGTCGAGCGAACCAGCCGGGTGCGGCTGTCCGCACCGATATGGGCTTCCTGCCGAAGAACCATTGGTTGGGCAGACTACGCGAATGAGGAACGGCAGCGCTTATACTTTTTCCCGCTTCCGCATGGGCAAAAGGCATTGGGCGAAACCTTCGGAACCGTGCGGCGAACGGTGCCAGAAAACGCTGGCCGCCCCGAGGAGGATGGGAGCGAGGCTACAAACTTTCTACGCCACCATTCGTAAATCTCGACAACGCACTCCGGCAGATCGTCGACCATCGCCGCATACGTCTCGGGGTTCTCGATGGGATCGATATCCGGCGCCTTTCTTGGTCGGACGGCACGACCATCGGACCCGACACGATGCTCGTGAGAAATCCGTGAACGCGCGTTATCGACCCTTGCATCGGCCCGGCGAAGTGCGGATCGCGCACTTCCATCAGGTTTTCGAGCTGACCCGCCGCGGCACGCCCGGATAAATCAGACTGCCTTAGCCGCTTGTTCGGGGCAAGTGCGAAGCTTTCCGCGACCGTTTGCTCTTGTCCGAAGTTTCACTCTAATACCCCGTGTATTCTTCCACCCGGACATCATCGCTGGATACTCCGGTTCCGGCAAGCGTGTTCTGCAAGCCCTTCACCATTCCAGGCGGTCCAGTGATGTAATAGATGGCGTTCTTTGTCGCATCGGCATACTTTGCCAGCAGTTCGGCGTCGATCTTTCGCGTCTCGCCGACCCAGGGCTGCCGGGAGTTCTTCATGTCCGTCATCGTCGCAACCAAGGTATAGTTAGGGTTGGCTTCCTGTAACGCTTGCAACTCGGTCAAGAACGCGGCGTCCTCAGGACGGCGGTTGGAGTAGAACAACACGATGCGGTGGGGCAGTTTTAGGTGCGCCGCCTGGAGTACGATGCTGCGAAACGTCGTTACGCCAATACCTCCCGTGAGCAGCACCGCTGGACGCGCAGCATTCTCGTGTAACGTGAGATCCCCAAATGGCCCTTCAATTGTCGCTCGAGTCTCTAATGGTTCTGATTTCAGGACTCGCTTAAATGCCGTGTCGCGCATACGCGTGGTGATCATAATGGTTTCTTCGTACGGCGCGCTTGCGATGGAAAACCCGCGTTTATTCCCTTCGCCGTCCGTTTCCGGCGGATTCGGCAGCGTGATGTCGATGAACTGCCCGGCGATAAACGTCCAGTCGGGCGGCTTTTGAAATTCGAAAGCCATCGTGCCCTCGGCCACTTGCCGGCGTACTTTGAGCGGTGATAAAAATGTCGGCCACTTTGCTGCGATTTCCACATTTTGTTTTTCAAGACACTGAATCTGACGACCTGCGATCGTGTTCCCGTGCCCGATCGCGCGGGTCGTTCGCGGCATGCGCGAGGGAGTGGCTTCGTACTCATCGTTGATCTCGACGGCAGGGACATCCGAACTGCCAACTAAATCGTGAGCGAGATGCTGACGGCGAAGGTCGGTGCTCGGGGTCTTGGCTCGACCGATCGTCAAGATCGCTGGTGGATCGCGCCGGCTGTCGGCGGCCTTGGACTCGCGGTCTTCATCATCTACTCGACCTGGGCCGCGTTCGCCGGTGTGGATTTTCGCTACGCACCCTACCTATCACCATTTTATTCGCCGTACCTGCGGCCGGCATGGTTCCCGTTCTCGGCTTCACTCCTGGTTCTCTGGGTTCCACTCGGCTTTCGCCTAAGTTGTTATTACTATCGCAAGCTGTACTATCGGTCGTATTTCTTAAGCCCGCCAGCTTGCGACGTGAGCGAACGGCCCGGCACCTATACCGGTGAGACCGCCTTCCCACTGAAGTATCTGCCGATCGTGCACCGCTGGTTTTTGTACCTTTCGATCGTCGTGCTCATTTGGCTGTGGATTGACGCGGTCCGAGCATTCGATTTCGGTGGCCGTTTTGGGATCGGGCTCGGAACGCTGATCATGTTGCTCAACGTCGCCCTGTTAAGTGGATTCACCTTCGGCTGTCATGCGCTGCGAAACGCCGTCGGCGGGAACTTGCGGTGCTTCTCGTGCGCAACCTGCGGCGGCGTGCGCTATGGCGCCTGGAGAACCGTTACGCGGCTCACGATGCAGCATCAATTGTGGGCATGGCTGAGTCTGTACGGAGTCGGGCTCACAGACCTATACATTCGGCTGTGTGCGATGGGGGTTCTGCACGACCCGCGGGTGATTTTCTGATGAATGAAAGCGGGCATCCGGTTCATCGAGCGGACGTGTTGGTCATCGGCGCGGGCGGAGCGGGACTTCGTGCGGCGATCGAAGCCGCGACGGCCGGCGCGCACGTGGCGATCGTCTGCAGATCGCTTCTTGGGAAGGCGCACACGGTCGTGGCGGAAGGCGGCATCGCTGCCGCCATTGCCAGCGTCGATCCGGATGACACGTGGCAAACCCATTTCCGCGATACGATGGCCGGCGGCAAATACGTCAACAATTGGCGGATGGCGGAGCTGCTCGCGCGAGAAGCACCTGGCGAGATTCACAATCTCGAGCGGTGGGGTGCGCTCTTCGATCGCACGCCGGAAGGCGGTATCATGCAGCGGCTTTTCGGCGGTCACACGTACAGCCGGCTCGTTCAGGTCGCGGATCGTACCGGCATTGAGCTCATTCGAACGCTGCAAGACAGAACCGTCCAACTCAAGCTCGACGTGTACATGGAGTACACGATTACGAAGCTGCTGCTGCGCGACGGGCGCATCGCCGGTGCAGCAGGCTATGTCCGCGAAACGGGGCGCTTTGTCGTGTTCGAAGCTCCCGCCGTTATTATGGCGACCGGGGGTTCCGGGCGGCTCTACGCCGTTACGTCGAATTCGTGGGAAGGGACCGGTGACGGTCAGGCCCTTGCGTTCGCGGCCGGCGCCGAGCTCGTCGACATGGAATTCGTCCAGTTCCACCCGACCGGAATGGTCTGGCCAATAAGCGTGCGCGGTATTCTAGTCACAGAGTCTGTGCGCGGCGAGGGGGGCATCCTGACGAATCGAACGGGCGAACGGTTCATGCAGCGGTACGATCCCAAACGGATGGAACTCTCGACGCGCGATATCGTGGCTCGCGCGATTCATACCGAGGTCGCGGAAGGGCGCGGCTCGCCGCACGGCGGCGTATTCCTGTCGATCTCGCATAAGCCGGCCAAATTCATCAAGCGGAAAGTGCCTTCCATGTACAGCCAGTTCATGGAATTTGCTCACGTGGACATTACCAAAGAGCCGATGGAGGTTTACCCGACCACGCACTACATCATGGGCGGCATCCGCGTCGAGCCCGACACCGCGGCGACGACCGTTCCGGGTCTGTTCGCCGCCGGCGAGTGCGCGGGTGGCCTCCACGGTGCGAATCGGCTGGGCGGGAACTCGCTCTCCGATCTTCTCGTCTTCGGGCGGCGGGCTGGTGCTGCAGCCGCGGAATACGCGCGCGATGCAAAGCATCTCGAACCCGAACCGTTCGAGATCGAGCAGGCAGAATGCGAAATGCTCGCAGCATTCGATCCCGGTGATGGGGAGAATCCATTCGCGGTGCAGGAAGATTTGCAGGCAATGATGATGGCGGACGTCGGCGTTTTTCGAACCGAGCAAGGATTGCGCGACGCGCTGAACCGGCTAGAAGAGCTTCGGAGGCGAGCCGGCAACGTGCGCGCCACCGGCTCCCGGCTCTACAATCCCGGTTGGCACACCGCGCTTGACCTCAAGCATATGGTACAGATCGCCGAGGCGATCGTGCGCAGCGCGTTGCTTCGCTGCGAGAGCCGGGGCGCGCACACGCGCGCGGATTTTCCGGCTCTGGACGGCGCTCTGGAAACAGTCAATACCGTGACAAAACTGGTCGACCGAGTAATGCAGACCGGGTTCGTCGAACGCTCGCGAATGCCGGCCGATCTCGCAGGTATCGCGTTCGAAGCGGATTCGTTTCCCGCGAACGATCCGCCGTCCGGTCCGCCGGCGATCTAGTACACACATGCTGCAACCTGACGGCTTCGAACGCATACCAACGGATCGACTCGACGTACGTCGCGGCCTGACGGGGCAAACCGTGACGTTGCGGATCAATCGCGGCGAGGCCCACGATGTCGCGGGAACCTGGGTAGATTTTGCGGTACCGCTCGAGTCCGGAATGGTCGTCCTCGATGCCGTGTTATACGTTCAGGCGCACTTCGCCAACGACCTCGCCGTTCGGTGGAACTGTAAGGCGGCGAAGTGCGGTTCGTGCTCGGCCGAGGTCTGCGGGCGCCCGAAGTTGATGTGCCGGACGCGCCTTGAGGAGTTGGATTGCGAGAAACCGATACTCGTGCAGCCGCTCCAGACGTTTCCGCGGATCCGCGATCTGGTTACCGACGTTTCGTGGAACTATCGCGTCAACCAGACGATCCCCCCGTTCAAGCCGCGTTCCGACCGGGAGTGGCGGTTTTATCAGCGCGACGTCAATCGTGCCCAAGAGATGCGAAAGTGCATCGAGTGCTTTCTGTGCCAAGACGTCTGTCACGTCCTGCGCTATCAAACCGAGGTAAAACCGCAATATGCCGGCCCGCGCTTCTACGTTCGCATCCTCGGTCTCGACGCGCATCCGATGGACGACGAGAATCGCTTGGACCTGCTCAAGGGTGATGCCGGTATCGGGTTATGCAACGTCACGAAGTGTTGCACGGAAGTATGCCCTGCGTACATCGAGATCACCGATAACGCGATCATCCCGGCGAAGGAGCGTATCGTCGATGCGTACCAGGATCCGCTCCGGAGATTGTTTCGAAAGCTACGTCTATTTATGAAGCATAAGTCGTCATGATGCTACATAAACGCGTCAGCGTATTCGATACAGCGCGCGGCAATGCAGCCTCGAAGCAGGTCGGCGGAAAGTGAGCGCGGAGGGCCCGATGTCGATCATCCCTTCCCGCTATCAGCCCGCACTCCCGATCGACCGCATCATCGTTCGCGACGCGCTGGATATCGATGCAGTCACGATGGACGTCGTGTTCGTCGGCGGCGGCCCGGCCGGATTCGCCGGGGCAATCGAACTCGCGCGTCTCGTCAAACGAGACAATGAGCGCGGTGGCACGCTGGGCGATGTGGAGATCGCCGTACTCGAAAAGGCCGAAGGCTTAGGCGAACACAATCTTTCGGGCGCGATCGTCAACCCGTGCGCGATGCGCGAACTCTTTCCCGAAGTATCGGAAACGGAGTTTCCGTTCCGCGAACCCGTGTGTGGCGAGCGCGTGTACCTCCTCACCGGAGAGCGTGCTATTCGTATTCCGACGCCACCGACGATGGCAAACCATGGCTACTACATCGCCTCTATATCAGAGATCGTGCGCTGGCTTGGCCAACGGGCGGAATCGTTGGGAATTAACGTCTTTACCGGGTTTCCGGTCGATGCATTGCTCGTCAAGGACCAGCGAGTCGCAGGCGTGCGCACCGCGCCGTCCGGCCTCAAACGCGACAACTCGCATGGCAGCGCGTACAGGCCGCGGACTCAAATCGACGCGCGCGTCACCGTGTTGAGCGAAGGCACTCGCGGAATGCTGACGCAAGCCTACTGCGAATGGCAGCAGATCGCGAGCGAAAACCCGCAAATTTTTGCGCTTGGGGTGAAAGAGGTCTGGGAGACCACGCGAACGCTCACCGACGTTATTCACACGCTTGGCTGGCCGTTGCCGAACGACGCGTTCGGTGGGAGCTTCATCTATCCGCTTTCTCCGAATCTCGTTGCGATTGGTCTTGTCGCGGGCTTGGACTATTCAGAAGCGTCGCTCGACGTGCACGTTATGCTGCAACGTCTGAAGCTGCATCCTTTAGTTCGCCCGTTGCTCGAAGGTGGCCGCATGCTCGAATGGGGCGCGAAGACCATTCCTGAGGGTGGCTACTATGCGCTGCCCAATCGACGATCGGGTGATGGCATCGTCATCATCGGCGACGCGGCTGGCTATGTCGAAGTCGCATCGCTCAAAGGAATCCATTACGCGATGCAGTCGGGAATGTACGCGGCCCGCACGATTTTTAACGCATTGAAGTCGGGCGACACGTCGGCCACGTCGCTCGGGGCGTACGACCGCATTGTGGATGCGAGCTACATCGCGAGCGACCTTCGCGAGCGCCGCAACATGCGCCTCGCTTTTCAGGGCTCGAATCTCTATGCCGGCGGCATCAAGGCCAGCATGATGACCCTGACAAAAGGTGCTTTCCCAGGCCGCAAGATCGCTTCGCCTCCGGATGCGGATGTGCCGCGCACGGTAGCCCCTAGCGAGCCGATTCCGTTTGCTCCGGACGGCACGCTAACATTCAGCAAGCTCGATGCGAACTACAAGTCTGGAAATGCGACTCGCGACGACATTCCGTCGCACCTCATCGTCGGCGCGGATATCCCGCCGTCGGTCGCGGACCTGTATTCGCACATGTGCCCCGCAGGCGTGTACGAACGACATGATAACGAGCTCATCGTGAATCCGTCGAATTGCGTCGATTGCAAAGCGACG
Source organism: Candidatus Tumulicola sp. (assembly GCA_036509155.1). Lineage (GTDB taxonomy): Bacteria > Vulcanimicrobiota > Vulcanimicrobiia > Vulcanimicrobiales > Vulcanimicrobiaceae > Tumulicola. The sequence goes on from DATCGB010000162.1 coordinate 17,236, forward strand.
GATGTCATTGGTCCGCGTTGGACGCCGCGCGAGGGCGCGAGCGGGCCGCATTATCGCCTTATGTAAAAAGCGAGCTATCCGTTTGCAAGTTGCAAGCGCGAAGGTCTTTCTCGACGTGCGCGTGCGTTGCGTACCCGTATCGTGCATGAGGGAGCGCGCACAAATGGCGCTACGCGTTGGAGAATAACGGAATATTGGCGCCGCTGGCAGCGGTCCAGGGATTATCGAACAACGCGACGATGAGGTCGGCCACCTCGTTTGGGGTGAGCCCCGGCTGGAGGTTGGAGTTGGCGCGTCGTAACATCTCAGTGTCGACCGCGCCTGGGCTGATACAAAACGCGCTGATGCCGTGCAGCTTACCCTCCGCGGCGATTGCCTCAGTGAGGCCGACCACTCCATGCTTGGAGACCGTATACGCCGCCAGACCCGCAAATTTCTCGGTCGCGTAGATACCCGATAGCGACGCGATATTGACGATGCGTCCTCCACCGGCCCGACGCATGGCGGTGAAGCCTTCGCGGCAGCACAAGAACGTTCCGGTGAGATTGACGCCCAGGGACTCTGCCCACGTCTGGAGTGTCGTCTCCTCGAACGGTACGCAACTGAGGAATCCCGCAGCGCAGACCAATGCAGTCGGCGTGCCGATATTCGTAGCAACCGTGAAGAGTCGCTCCACGTCTTCTGCCCGGCTGACGTCTGTCGGTACCGGGGTCGCCTCGCCGCCGGCTTTGTGGATGTATTCGGCTACACTCGCGAGTGCCGCGTGGTCTCTGGCGGCCATAATCACGTGTGCGCCCGCTTTCGCCATCGCTTCAGCCGTGGCGCGACCGATGCCCCGGCTTGCGCCGGTGACGACGGCGACGCGATCGGCGAGCCAATGGGCATTCTCAGGCATCGATTCTCGCCTTCACGGATCGCGTCATCCGGCCGTACAGTTCCTCGTGCGCGTCGAGGCTGGACTCCAGATCGAGACACGTTTGCGCACGATGGCGACAAGCAGAGCGCGAGATGCTGGTTGCGGCGTTTCGGATCGCCGCCGCAGCGGCTGCGATGTCGTCTGGAGTAACCAGGAACCCGGTCACGCCATCGGCGACGACCTCCTGAAGGCCGCCACGTCTGAAGCCCACGACCGGAGTTCCGCCGGCCTGGGCCTCGGCAGCGACCATGCCGAAGGGCTCATCCCACATGGACGGACAGAGTACGACGCTCGCGCGGGACATGATCTCCCAGAGAACGGCCCGGTCGACCGCCGCATGCACCGCTACGCCGGGTTCGCTGGCCCTGGGATAGACCTTCCT
>DATCGB010000163.1:0-8896 GCA_036509155.1 Candidatus Tumulicola sp.
TCCCGCCCGTCCTCGACGAGTTCGCGTTCGCCGGATTGATTCGCGGAAAACCGGTCGAACTCGTGCGGGCAAAAACCGTCGACATTCTCGTGCCGGCCGACGCCGAGTTCGTACTCGAAGGATACGTCGACAACCGGGACGTGCGCGTCGAAGGCCCGTTTGGCGATCACACCGGCGTGTATAGTCTGGCCGACCGTTTCCCGACGTTTCACGTCACCTGCATGACGCATCGCCGCAAGCCGATCTACGCCGCGACGGTCGTCGGCAAGCCGCCGATGGAAGACGCTTGGCTGGGGAAAGCCACCGAACGGCTCTTTCTGCCGCTATTGCAACTCGTGCTTCCGGAAGTCGTCGACATGAATCTTCCGGTCGAGGGCGGGTTCCACAACCTCGCGATCGTTTCGATTCGAAAGTCGTATCCCGGCCACGCGAAGAAGGTCATGAACGCGCTCTGGGGTCTCGGACACATGATGATGCTGACGCGCGTTCTGATCGTCGTCGACGAGGACGTGAACGTGCAGGATCCGCGGGCCGTCGCCTGGTTCGTACTCAACAATCTGGCTGCCGACCGCGACCTGGTGATGATGCCCGGGCCGGTCGACGATCTCGATCACGGCTCGTACGAGATTGCCTACGGCACGAAAGTCGGTATCGATGCCACGCGTAAGGATGCCTCCGAGGGCTACGCCCGCGAGTGGCCCGCCGACGTCGTTATGTCGGCGGGCGTGCGCGACACGGTCGCCAAGCGCTGGCGCGAATACGGACTCGACGCGGTTGCCGGCGCGCTGCAGACGTCCGACGCGTGGTCGGGACAAGGGCCTGCCGCGTACGCGACGCTCCTCGCGTCACCCGCGGCCCGAACCGGCGGGGGCGCCGAATGAAACTCGCGCTGTTTCTCAAAGAAATTCGCATCGAACACACGCTCTTCGCGCTGCCGTTCGCATACGTCGGCGCGGTTCTCGCGGCGCGGGGCTTTCCGTCGTGGGCCGCGTTGGGGTGGATTACGCTGGCGGTGCTAGGCGCGCGCACGGCCGCGATGGCCGCCAACCGCTACCTGGACCGCGACATCGACGCGCGCAATCCGCGCACCGCCGGGCGTGCGGTTGCCAGCGGTACGCTGTCGCCGGCAACGATGCTTTGGGCCGTACTAGTCGGGCTGATCGTCCTGCTGATCGCCGCCTGGATGCTGAACCCGCTGTGCGTAAAGCTTCTGCCGCTGGCCGCTCTCCTGCTGCTGATCTATCCGCTCTGCAAGCGATTCACGTGGCTCGCCCACTTCGTGCTCGGCGCGGTCGACGCGCTCGCACCGCTGGGGGCCTATATCGGCGTCGCCGGCAAGGTGACGTGGCCGGCAGTTTTGCTGTTTCTCGCGGTGACGGTCTGGGTGGCGGGATTCGACATCGTCTACGCGCTGATGGACCTTCCGGTCGACCGGGCGCAGGGCATCAGTTCGCTGCCGGCGCGATTCGGCGAAGCGAGCGCGCACGTATTGCCGCTCGCGCTGCACGCGCTCATGCTGGGGCTGCTCGCGTGGGCCGGGTTGGCCGCCGGGGTCGGCGCGTTCTACTACGCGGGCGTTGCGGCTGCGGCGCTCCTCGTACTCTACGAAAAGCGGCTGCTGCGCGGCGCCGAAAACGTCTTCGTGCTCAACGATCGCGTGTTCGTTTCGAACATGACCTTCTCGCTGGTTTTTCTGGGGACGACGGTAGCCAGCTACGTCGCCACCCCGCCGAGCGGCGGATGAGACGGCGCGCGTTTCTGGCGGCCACGGCGACCGCCGCGGCGAGCGCGCTGGCACCCGCGCGCGCCCAAATTCCGCTTCCCAATCAGCAGTTCTTACGGCAGCTCACGGTCGGCGTCAACGTGACGCTTTCGGGTCCGCTCCAGAAATACGGTACCAACGTGGTCCGCGGCGCGCAAGCCGCGGTCGACGAAACGAACCGCTTCATGCCGGCGATTTCCAACGTGTGGGGCCTGCGCGCCTTCGACGACCGCAACGACGCCGCGCTGGCCGCGACCAACGCCAGCGTCGCGGCATCCGACCCGAGCATCGTCGGCATCGTCGGAAATCTGACGGCGGCGATGACCCTCGCATCGCTTTCGCGCTATGCGAACGTGAACTTTGCGGTGATCGTGCCGACGGTGACGGCCGACGCCATCACCGCCCGGGGCTTCCACAACGTCTTTCGGCTGCCGGCCAACGACAGCGCTTGCGGACGGCTGTTCGCGTCAACCGTACTGCCCGAGAAAAAGGGCGCTTCGGTCCTGGCCGTCGCGCTCGACGGCGACTACGGGTACGACGTGGCGCGTGGTTTCGTTCAGCAAGCCAAGACGAATCACCACGCGGCCGACGTCGTGCTGTTTCCGGCGACCGGCATCGACCCGAGCGCGGCGGCCCGGACGGTTCTCGATCGCAGTCCGGCGTACGTCTTTCTGTGCGGAAAAACGGGGCAGCTCGGGCCGGTTGCCGCGGCGCTGCGGCTGGCCGGATATACGGGTGATTTCGGCGCGAGCGACGGCTTTTACAACGGCGATACGATCGCCGCGTATGCCAAGACGCTCGATGGCGCGTACGTCGCGGCGTCGCTGCCGCCGCTCGATCGCATTCCAAGTGCGGTCGCGCTGCTCAACGACTTCGAGCGCGAAGTCGGCCCGATCGACGCATTTTCCGCCTTCGGTTATGCCGCGGCGCAGCTGCTGATCGCGGCCGCACGGCGGGGCAACGCGACGACGAGATTTTCGCTGCTTACCACGATGCAGCGCAGCCCCACGTTCACCACCCTGGTCGGCCAGTACGGCTTCAGCGTAACCGGCGACCCGCTCATACCGAACATCTACCTCTACACGATCGGCAAGGACGGGTTCAAATTCTCACGTCCGGCATTCCGCACCGGGTTCGTTTTGTAAACTCCCTACGCTTCGATGCGGCGCCACTCGACCAGCGCCAGCGCGCCGTAGGCCAGCGCCAACGCCGCCAGGGCGGCCAGCTCTTTGAACGCCGAAGCGGCGATCGTCGCTTTTCCGCCGACTTCGATCGGGACCGTCGGGTGAATGTAGGTAATCGGATCGACGATCGCGATCGCTCTGAATATCTCGCCGACGAGGGTCAGCAGGGCGTTCCCACCCGGCTGGATGAGGCTCAGGGCAAAGACCAGCAGCGCGATCGGCCACGCGAAACCCAGGATCGCGCCGTAGCCGCGCTTCATCCACGCGGTCGAAGCGTTCAGCAGCGCGTACCACGCTAACGGTGCGACGACGCCCAGAATCGTGGCGACCGCATCCGCCGGCCCGAAGGTGACGTGCGGAAACTCAAACAGCAGCGTGCACGCCAGTGCGAAGACGATGCCGGCGACGAACGAAGCGACGATGCCGGCCGCGTCGGCCGCCATGGTGGCGAACCCCAGGCCGATGCGCGACACCGGTTTGGTGATCGTAATTTCGAGGTGCCCGTCGTTCTCGCGGGCGAAGGGCGCACCCAGAACGGTCGCCATGATGAGCGCGACGACGATGCCGACGCTAGCGTAGTCCGCAAACGCGACCTCGCCGTTGGTATCGATCGTGGTGATCGAACCGCGCCCGGACGGCCGGCTCGACACGTGAATGCTGCCGGCGACGACCGAGTCCTTTGAATGATCGCTCGACGAGCGGTCGTCGATCACGATGTGTTTGCGGCCCCAGCCGTAGTCGTCGATCACGACGCGAGCCCGGTCTTTCGGCGCGTCGATCGCGATGCGATGCGCTCCATCCGGCGCGGTCGACTGGGTCACCCGCGCACTTCGTTCGGCCTGCATGCTGGCGACTCGCGTCAGCGCATCGCGCTCGAACCCGGCCGTCGCAATCCGAGCGATGCCGGTCAGCACGAAAAAGGCCGCGAGCACGATCGCCATCCACTTCAGCGCGCCGCGAACGCGCAGCCACTCTACGTAAGCCATCAGCGAGCGTACTCGTCCTCCGCAACGACCCGCATGCGATGCGGCGGCCGCGCCTTCGGCAACGGTTGGGAGTCCGCGTCTTCGAGCGCGAGGACGAAGCGCAAGCGCCACGCGCCTAACGATAAGGTAAAGTTCGTTCCAACGATATCCATCTGTCTTATGCCTCCACGCGGCGCCACGCCAGAATCGCAATGGCGCCGTAAACGAGCGCGAGAATCGCGAGCATCGGAAGCTCGCGGCCGGGTATCACTGCCAGCGACCCGGCAGCCTGTCCGTTGACCGTATATGCCGGACCGAAGTGTAAATATGAGAACGGGTCGATCCACGACAGCGGCGTCACCACGTAGTGGATGGCCTGCCCGATCTGCGAGACGTGCAGATCGACTTTGGCGAGCAGGGCGACGGCCAGGGCGGCCGGCCACGCCACGCCCAGGATCACGCCGTACCCGCGCTTCATCCAAGTTGTCGCGGCGACCAGCATCGCGTACCAGGCGACGTTTCCGACGAGCCCCAGTACGATGACGGTCCCGTCGGACGGCCCGATTTTGAAGTGCGGAGCCTCAAAAACCGCGTGTCCGACGATCAGGAAGACTACGGTCATGACCCACGCGGCGGCGATGCCCGTCAAGTCGACGCCGATGGTCGCCAGCGCGAGTTTCTCGCGAGCGATTGGCTTGGTCAGCGCGACCTCGAGGTGGCCGTCGTTCTCGCGGGCGAACGGCGCGCCCAACAGCGTGGCGACGATCAGCGCAACGAACGTGGCGATGGCGGCGTAGTAGGCGAGATCTTCGGGTTGTCCCGTATCGATGGTCGTGAGCGTCCCGGTACCGCTCGGAAGCGTTACGACGTGCAGGTCGCCCATCGCAATCGTCTTGTTCGAGTGCGGGACGTCCCCGCGCGAGGAACGCTCGAAAATGTCTACGTGCTTGCCTTGATAGCCGCGATCGTCGACGACGATGTGCACGCCGCCTTTGACATCGTCGATCGTCGTTCGCTTGGTGCCGTCGGGGAGCGTCGTACGAACGACCTGCGAATCCTTGTTCGTTTCGATGCGGTGGACGAACGACAGCGCGTCGTGCGAACCCAAGCCCGCCAACGAGAGGCGCAAGACGATGAGCAGCACGACTCCCGCGGCCAGGACGATCGCGGTCCAGGTGAGAATTCTGCGGACGCGCAGCCATTCGACGTACGTCACGATGGGTTTCCTTGCGCGACCACGTCAGCGGTGGCGTCGGCCGGCGAAACGGCGTACAGAAAGATATCTTCGAGATTTAAGTCCAGGACGCGAACGCCGCCGGCACCCGCGCTCGAAAGTCGCGCCGCGATTTCGTCGGCTCCGCCGAGCACGAGCAGCCGCACGATGCGTTCGGTGCGATCGACCCGCGCGACGCGGGGATCGCCCGCGATACCGTCGAGCGAATAGGTTACGTCGGGGAAAATGCCCTCGACGATCTTGCGGTCGGCCTTTAAATCGTCTACCCCGCCGTCGAGCACCAGGCGCCCGCGATCCATGATGGCGATGTGCTCGGCCGCGCGCTCGACTTGGCCGATCTGATGCGAGGAGAAGATCACCGTGTTTCCGCGCGCCGCCTCGTTAATGATGAGACTGAGCACGTGACGCTGGTTGACCGGATCGAGACCGCTGGTCGGCTCGTCGAGAATCATGATATCGGCGTTGCGGGCGAACGCGATCGCCACCATCACCGCCGTCCGCATGCCTTTGGAAAGGGCCCGGGCGCGCTTGCGCGGATCGACTCCGAACTGGCCTAGCAGCTCGACGGCGCGCGCTGGATCGAATTTCGAAAAAGCGCGCCGGTTCATCTCGACGTGTTGGGCGACCGTCATCCATTCGTAGAGAACGCTGCGCTCCGGAACGTAGGCGATTCGCGCGAACGTCTCGGGCACGAGCGCCTTTCCATCGTAGAGGGTCTCGCCGGCGGCGGCACGCGCCAAGCCAAGCATACATTTAAACGCCGTGGTCTTGCCGGCGCCGTTCGGCCCGAGCAGCCCGAACACGCTTCCGTCCGGGATGTGCAGCGAAAGCCCGTCGACGGCCGCCACGCCGCCGTAGTTTTTGCGCAGGTTTGAAATTTGTATCGTACTCATCGTTCCTCCGGGAACCACCGGTCGAGTGCTGCATCGATTAATTCACGAACGTCGTTGCGCGAGAGCCCGACCGACTTGGCCTCGCGCAGCCCCACGTCGAGGGCGTCGCGGGCGATGTCGCCGGCAGCCGTCTTGGCGGAGACCGCCGTGCCGTCGGCGCGGACGAACGAACCTCGCCCGGGGGCGGTCTCGATAACGCTGTCGCGTTCCAAGCCGCGGTAGGCTCGCGCAACGGTGTTCGGGTTGATCGTGAGGTCGAGCGCGAGCTGCTTGACGGTTGGAAGCTGTTCTCCCGACTGCAAGATTCCGAGCGCGACCGATCGCTTGACTTGCTCGATAATCTGCAGGTAGATCGGGACGCCGCTGCGCGGATCGACCGTTAGTACGGCCGGCATTTCAATGCGAGCCTTGTTAGAACTTCGGGCCCCAGCCTTGAAACAGGCGAGTCCCCATTTGCTCGGGGAGGCGGACCGTGGTGCGGACCTCGCGAGCATTCTCTGAGTCGGAGCGGTTGATGGCGAACTGGGTCATGTTGGTTGTTGTCCTTTCAGCGTCTAGTACCAACCTGTCGTACTAGTACATTAGTACAATAGTGCATCGGTATGCGGCTGTCAACCCCTGCGAAGGAAAGCTTGCCTCTTGCCTGCCAGAAGGCAGGGTGCAGCAATCGTTGTTCGAGGGACCCGGCTCGCTGCGCGATCCATCCGAAAGGGTCGCCTTTTGGCTGACGGTGATCTGCGCGCTGCCGGCCGCGCTCTTAATCGGCTACGTGCTGCACGAGTCGATCGGCGCCTCGCAGGTTGCCCTGTTCATCGTGATCGCGATGGTCTACGTCACGCTCGCTCGCGGACGGCTGCTCGGGTCGAGCGTCCGAGTTCACGAAACCCAGTACCCGCGCGTGTTTGCCATCGTCAAACGGTCCTGTGCCGCCTTGGAAATCCCGATGCCGCTAGTCTTCGTGCGCGAGGACAACTACGTGCCGGTCGCCGCGCTGGGTTTCGGCGAGCCCTATTCGCTGGTGCTCTCCAGTCACTGGATCGAAGCCTTCCGGGACGACGAGCTGGCCTTTATGATCGGCCGCGAGCTGGGCCACATCGCAGCCGGTCATACGCGATTTCTTTCGCTCCTGAGCGTCAACGGTCAAGAGAATGCGCTGATCTCGCTGATCTTCGGCGGCTGGCTGCGGCGCTGCACGATGACCTGCGACAACGTCGGGCTGCTATGCTGCGGCACCCTGGACGCCGCAATTCGCGCGATCGCGGTCGCCGAGTTTCACGAGTTCGGCCGCAAAGTCGACTATCACGCGTTTGCGGAGCAGCACAACGAGATTGAAGCCGACACGATTCTGCGGTGGGGCGCGTGGCTGGGCAGCACGCCCTACGCCACGACGCGCATCGCGGCGCTGCGGCACTTCATCGCGTCGCACGCATTCGCCCGCGCCGAGGAATGGTTTCTTCGCGAGCGGGATGAGGAGCCGCCGGCGCTCGCCGCGCCCGGAACGACGACCGTCGAGTATCGCGACTGCGCCGGCTGGTGGCGCCGCCTCACCGCATTCACGATCGATACCGTCGTGGTGCTCGCGATCATCAACTCGTTCGGCGGCGGCAACGTTACCGCTCCTGTTAGCGTGCAGGTCGACAGCTCGAACCCGGCCGCGAGCCCCAAACCGGGCGGCGCAGCGCGGCCGGCGGCGACGCCTTCGCCGCCCGCCGAACGGCGGTTCGGCCCATTCGTTATCGACGACAAAAGCGGACCGCGACTCGAACTGGGACCTTTCACGCTGACGCCCAACGTCGTAAATCCCAACCGCAGCTCGGGAAAGACGCTGTGGTTCGCGGTGTATATGGGCATTTTGGTAGCCATCGCCGGACAAACGTTCGGCATGATGATCGCCGGGCTGCGGGTCGTTACGATCGATTTTCGCCGGCCGACGATCGGACGCGCGATCGCCCGCTCGGCGATCGTGCTGTTTCTTTGGCCGCTCATCGTGGCGATGAGTTTCTTTTGGCGGCGCATCCTGCTACAAGATCGCTGGACCAAAACGCGCGTCGTAAAGGTCGAGCGCGTCATCGCGCGTGCCATCGGCACTGGCTAACCCGTGCGTTAGAGCCTAGGGAATCGCCGTGCGAAACGCGTTGGCGGCCCGCGTGACGTAGTTATAAAGACCGATCGTGGCGACGATCTCGACGATTTCGCCGGCGTCGTAATGCCGCGCGAGCGCCTCGCGTACCGCATCGGGCAACCCGCGCGGTTCGCGCGTGAGGGCCACGGCGGCCGCAAGCGCGGCCCGCTCGGCCGGAGCGAACCGCTCGCTGCGCGCGAAGTCCCCGAGTTCGTCGAGCGTTTCCGAGTCGACGCCAAGTTGGCGCGCCATCCCGGCGTGCGTTTCAGTACAGTCTTCGCAGGCGTTGAGCCACGCGACCATCAGCGCGCACAGTTCCCGAACGCGCGGCGCCACCGAGCCTCCCTGCACGGCCGCAACGTGGCGCGCCAAGGTCCGGGCGAGTTCCGGACGCGCATTCAACGACTCCCACAGCTCGGCCATTCAGCGATCGGTCACGCCGGTTTCTGGATGCGCGCCAGCTCGCGACCGCCGCGCAGAACGTCGAAGCGCGGATCGCTGGCAATCTCGGCGCGGACGTACGCGTCGCCACCCTTGCGCCGCAGCCACGAGAGCGCGGCGCCGCGCTCGCCGGTGGCCGCAAAGGCGATCGCCAAATCGCCGGGATCGACGTCCTTAGCGTGGGCTCGCGCGATTGCGAGCTGAGCCCGCGCCGCACCGAGACGGTTCGACTTGGCGTACAACTCCGCGAGGAGCGCCGCGGCTTGCCCCCGGCAGCGAGCGCAGTCCTGGGCCA
>DATCGB010000164.1:0-4373 GCA_036509155.1 Candidatus Tumulicola sp.
CAATCGGCGCTTATTCGTGGCGTGCCAGGGAGTGATGGCCGTCGTGAATGCCGACACCGGGAAGGTGATCGCGACGCTCAGCACCGGGGCTGGAACCGATGCGACGCGATTCGATCCGCAAAAAGGGTTAGCGTTCGCATCCAACGGCCGCGACGGCACCCTGACGATCGTCCACGAGGATTCGCCCGATACCTACACTCTCATCCAGAATGCAAAGAGCGAGGTCGGCGCGCGCACCATGGAACTCGATCCGCAAACGGGCGACGTCTTTCTCGTGACCGCGCAGATGGAGCCGAATCCGAGCCCGACGTCGGCACGCGACCGGCTTCGCGCCGTTGCGGGAACGTTCGCCTTGCTCGTAATGTCGCCGGCCACCGCGTCGCCGCCACCCTAGATCAAATATTCGGCTCTCGCTTCACAGGCCAAGTTCGCTGTGGGAACCGAGGCGAACGAGCTGTAATGTCGCGTCGTCCGGCTTGCGATAGAGTCTTTCCATTCGCCGGAGAGCGCATGATCCCGGGCGCGATTCGGAAGACGGACATCCGCGAGCAGCCAAGAAACAAACTGGAGGAGATTTTCGTCGAGCGCCGCTCGGCGTTTGCCACACTTCTCGCGCTTATAGTCCCGCTAGAACTTCGAAGTGCGTTCAATCCTCCGCATCTAGATCGGTCAGAAGGTCCTTGATATGTCCAACAGTTTTTACGGCGCCTCGCCTTGCAGCGCGCATGGCAGCGATCGTCTTGCTGTTAGGTACGAGCGGCTCGAATGGCAACGCTTTTTCCTTCGCCACACGCACCAGCAACAACCGGAACGCGTCCGATATTGTCAGCCCCATGGACGAAAGGACGCTCGCAGCCTCTTCCTTGATGCGCTCGTCGATGCGAGCACGCACGACACTGTTTCCCGGCATTTTTAACTCCTGAGCTACATTGTAGCCCAGGCGCTACGCCCCTGTCAACCAGGCGCGTCGGCTCGATTGATGACGCCGAGAATGGACAACGTTTTCACTTTTCAAGTCATACGCCGAGTTGCCCACGACTGGGCCGGCATTCTGCTGCTGCTCGCGACTGTCGACTTCTTTGGATTTGGCGTTCAGCCTCCGACGCCGTCCTGGGGCAATTTGCTCGTCGCACCGATTGCGAGGCTACCAGCGGAAGGGGCCGGCGGCGTGGGGTTTTATCCAGACGATGAGGTCCCAGAGCGTTGGAAACTCGAAGATCGTCGAGACGAACTCGGTGCTTGGAACGCGTCCGAGTTTGACCACGATTTCGGGCGACGGATTGGTGAGGCTGCCGCCGGCGGCGATGAAGTCTTTGTTCCAAATCCACTGGTCGTAAACGGTTTTGCCGGTGTCGGGCTCGTGGACCACGTAGTGCACGTGTCCGTTGAACTCGTACCAGCGGCCGGGATTAACGCCCCAGAGCTGCGGGCGGGGCTCGCCGTTCGGGCGCGGCACGGAGAAGTCGGCGCCGAGCAAATTTCCGTCTTTGTCGTACCACAGTTGGCTTGGATGGGTCGGATCCGAGTTCCACTGCCGGTTGGCGTAGCTGATCGCGCCGGTGTTGTCGACGCTCGTGTAGCGCACGTAGCCGGCTTTTTCGGCATCGCCGACGTGCGGAAAGCGCGCGGTGAGATCGGTCTGAACCGACTGCACGAACTGCGTTTCGGCCGGGGCGAGCGGGGCCGTGTAAGTCGGTCCCTCGTCGGAGCGCGCGACCGCGCCGGCGAGCGCGCAAAAAGCCAACAACAACGCAACGGTCAGCGGTGCCTTCATCGAACGTCCTCCCGCGTAGCGGCCTTTGGGTTACATGACGCGCCAGGCTGGGGGATTGTGACCTCGACGCCGCGAGCAGCTTGTTAGGGCTGAGCTTTGCTAACCGTGGCGCCGAGCGGGACGTAGACGCCGGAAATCGTTTTGGTTGGAGAGCCGCCGGCGGGGTATTTCCAAATCCCGACGTTGGCTCGGTATGCATCGGGGCCGACGACCCTCGTGCCGTCAATCCAGAACTGAAAGACTTCGTTGGCACCGGCGAGAGTGGTCGTGCCGACTTTCGTTCCCTTGTTCCCGCTGATGCTGAATCGGTAGATCACGTTGGTGGCTTGATCGCCGACCGCGACGTACTTGCCGTCCCACTGCACGCCGCCCGGGTTTGCGATGCTTTGGTCGAGCGTGACGTTGGTGAGTTTCGCGCCGCCGGCGCGCAGCTCGACGAACGCGAACGTGATGCTGGCGCTAAGCCCGTCGACGAAGAGGTTGCCGGCATCGTCGTATCCGCATAGCAGCATGTTGTCGATCCCGCGATAGCGGAAGTGCCCGGTCGGGCGACCTTTGGCGTGCTTGTAAATCACGACGTCGCCCGGCGCGCTGCCGCTGGTCGAAAAGTTCGTGACGGCAAGATTTCCGGTCGTCGGATCGACGGCGCATCCGATTGGGAAGTAACCCGCGTCCTTGAGCGTCGCGATCTGGCTCGTGCCGCCATGCGCGTATTCGAGCACGTTGCTCGCCCCGGTGTTCGTGACGAACACGTTCCCGTGTGCGTCGACGCACTCGCCTCCCGGGTCGGTGAAGCCGGGCAGCGTTGCTTTGAGTTGGCCTTTCGGATAGGAGAACACATAGACCGCGCCCGTTTGCGTGTCGGAGACGTAGAGCAGGTCGCCGCCCGCCGCGTGCGTTGCGATAGCCGGCGCCGCGGGCAACACGCCGGGCGCGCCCGGCTGCGCATGCGATCCGCCGCAGCCGGCGAACAGCGCAACCGCGCACAGGCCGGCCGCGAGGCGGCTTGCGTTGGATAGCTTCATGGGTGGTCACGTTCGGGGGGCGGGGCGGCGTTACTGCCTTAAGGCGCTTAACGTTTGGCCGCGGCCGGATGGTGGAATCGTCGCTCCTACGCAATTACTCAACGAAGGAGTTTCTACATGGCAAACAATCCGTTCGTGCACGTCGAGTTACAGACGCCCGACGTGGCCAAAGCGAAGGCGTTCTACGGCAGTTTATTCGATTGGGAACTCGACGACACGCGCATGGAAGGCTACACGCTGATCAACGTGGGCGAACACGAATACGGCGTGGGCGGCGGCATGATGGCGACGCCGTCACCGGACGTGCCACCGCACTGGATGGCGTACGTCAGCGTCGACGACATCAAAGCGTCAACCGAAAAAGCCAAGGCTTTGGGGGCGACGATCATCGTCGATGGGCAGGCGGTCGGGGACATGGGCTGGATGAGCGTCATTAAGGATCCGGCCGGGGCCGTGCTCGGTCTCTGGAAATCGAAACAAGGCGCCTAGCAGGGAGCGCGGAATCGAGCCCCTTCGAGAGCGTTAGCATGTAGCCGATTCGGGCACGGGAGGGCGCAGCGTCACCAGCCTCCGAACCGCGAGCGCGCAGGAGCGCGAATCTTTGCGCGCGCGAATCAGCGTGGCCGTCGACCTGGCGATCGGCAACGGTCCCAGGTTGGCTCATCGCGCTCTCGATCAACTTGCGGCGGCGGTCGAACCGGGCGACGACGAAATCGTAGCGCTGTACTTTCAGGCGCGGGCGATCGCGAACATCAAAGCGCGCGCGATCGACGAAGGGTTTGCGGCGTTCGAGCGCGCTCTGGCGGCGGCGCGCAGGTTCGGCGAGTCGGCGCTGTGCGCGCGGGTTCTCATTAACTACGGCACGGCGGCGGTGCAGGACGGCAGCGTGGCGTCAGCGATCGCGTGCCTCGAGGAAGCGCTCGACACGTCGCGCCGAATCGAGGACGCGGCGCTGCTGGCCGAAGCGCTGGAAAAAGCCCACGCGCTCGGCGGAGCCAAGCCGTTTGCGTTGGTGAGTTTGGCCGAGGCGCTATTTGCTGGAGGATCGTTCGCGCGTGCGGCCGAGCTGCTGCACGAGCTACACGCGATTCGCAGTGGCAGTTCGATCCAGCTGTTGATTGCGGCGGCGGCCGGAATTCCGTTGGGAATTTTGCTTACGGACGACGCGCTGTTGGAGTCGAGCTGCGATTCGAGTTTGCTCGACTTAGCGTTCGCGCGGCCCGAACCGTGGCTACTCGGGCCGCTGGTCGAAGCGTTCTGCGCGCGCTACGAGCACGACGGCCGACGCGAAGAACACGACGCGCTGTTGCATCGCGGCCTGAGCGCGCTGACGTCGTTGGATAACAGCTTGCCGTTGGGGATTCGGGCGGCGCGGTTGGGTGCGAGCGCGCAGCTTCCGCGGGTGAGCGCGTTGATCTCGCGGCAATGCGGGGCCGGCATTTCCAGCCTACTGGACGCGTACCGGGTGCTGTTCGAGAGTTTCGTGGCGGCGCGCCGGGGGCAGCCGGAGGTTTCGCGCAAGCTCGGGCGGCAGGCGGAAGGCGCGTTCGCGCGGGAAGGGCGGCCGCTGATGC
>DATCGB010000165.1:0-4919 GCA_036509155.1 Candidatus Tumulicola sp.
AACCGCGCGTCATGTCGGGCATGCGACCCACCGGCCCGCTTCATCTAGGGCATCTGGTCGGCGTGCTGACCCAGTGGGAAACGTACTGCGACACCGCCGACGCCTTCTTCGAAATCGCCGACCTGCACGCGTACACGACCGAATTCGACGACCCCATGAGAATTCGCGACGCGCGCAACGCGATGGTGGCAGTGTGGCTGGCCGCCGGCGTCGATCCGCAAAAATCGACCATCTTCCTGCAGTCGGGCGTGCCCGAAATCAGCGAGCTGCACGTGCTCCTGTCGATGATTACGCCGGTCTCATGGCTCGAGCGCGTCCCCACGTACAAGGGTCAGATCGACGCGCTGGGCCAATCCATCGCGACTTACGGTTTTCTCGGCTACCCGCTGCTGCAGCTATGCGATATCGCCGCGCTGCGCGGCGAGTACGTGCCGGTCGGGCGCGACCAGCTCGCGCACTTAGAGTTCGGGCGCGAGGTGGTGCGCCGCTTCAACCACCTCTACGGCGACGGAGGATCGATCTTGATCGAGCCGCAGCCTACCCTTTCGGATTTTCCGGAAGTGCCCGGCACCGACGGCCGCAAGATGAGCAAATCTTACGACAACGCGATCTTGATCGCCGACGACGAAGAAACGACCACCAAAAAAGTTCGCTCGATGATCACCGACCCGCTCAAGGTGCGCCGCGGCGATCCGGGACGCCCCGAAATCTGCCCGTTGTTCGCGCTCTGGCGATTCGTCAATCCGCCGCTACTCGACGGCATCGCCGAGGGCTGCCGCTCGGGTGCGCTCGGCTGCGTGGCCGACAAGACCAATTTCGCCGAGCAGCTCAACGCGTACTTACGCCCGGTTCGCGAGCGCTACGCGCGTTTTTGCGACGACCCGGCGCGGGTCGAACGCATCATCGAAGACGGCACCGCTCGCACCCGCGCGATCGCTTCCGCCGTTCTGGTCGACGTCAAGAACGCGATGAAGCTGATCTAAATCGCGGCGAACGCCGGCAGAACTTTCGCGATTTGTCCGAGGGCCCAATCGATGTCGTCGAGCGACGCGGCGTACGAGAATCGCAAGTAGCCTTTGCCGGCCGCGCCGAACGACGAACCGCCGCCGCACGCGACGCCGCCTTGTTCCAGCAGGAACGCCGCCAGCGCGCGATCGTCCTGCGTGATCGCGGTTACGTTTGGAAAGGCATAAAACGCGCCCTCCGGCAGCGTGCACGACATCCCGTCGATGTCGTTTAGACCGCTGACGAGCCGGTCGCGGCGTTGTCGAAACGTTTCGTTCATGCGGCGCACCGGTTCGTCGGGACCGGTCAGGGCGGCGATTCCGGCCATCTGCACGAACGCGGTAACGCAGCTGAATGTGTTGTTGTTGAACAGGGTCACCGTTTTGGCGAGGCGTTCGGGCATGATCGCATACCCTAAACGCCAACCCGTCATCGCGTAGGCTTTTGAAAAACCGTCGACGATAATCGTTCGTTCGCGCATGCCGTCCAGCGAAGCGATCGACAGGTACTCGCTATCGAGATAAAAATTGCGGCTGTAGATTTCGTCGGCGATGACGACGAAATCGTGGCGACGCGCCATGTCCGCGATGCGTTCGAGATCGCCTTTGGTCAGAACGCCGCCGGTCGGATTGTGCGGCGAGTTGATGACGACGGCCTTGGTCTTATCGGAGACGCGCTTCTCGAGCTCGTCGAGATCCATGCGCCAGTTGCGCGACTCGAGCAGCGGAATAGCCTGCACGTTGGCCTGCAGGTAACTCGCGCACGACGCGTATGCCGGATAGGCGGGGTCGAAGTAAATGAAGTCGTCGCCCGGATTGAGGAGCGCCGAAAGAACGTTCCAAATGATCGGTTTTGCGCCCGGAGATACCACGACGTTTTCCATCGTGTAGACCGGAGAAATGCGTCGAAATCGGCTGGCGTACTCGGCGATGGTGGCCCGCAGCTCGGGAATTCCGGCCGACGGCGTGTAGTGCGTGTGGCTGTCGTACAACGCCTGCGCGGCCGCCTTCTTGATGTGATCGGGCGTGTCGAAGTCGGGTTCGCCGATTTCCATATGCACGACGCGCCGGCCCTGGGCCTCGAGTTGACGCGCGCGCGCCAGCACTTCAAAAGCGTTCTCCGAACCGAGCCGCTCGACGGCGGCAGCGATACGGTCTTCGTGGACTGCGAGCATCGTGGATTTCCTTCCGGCTTTGGAGTAAGTACGTGTCAAGGGGGCCACTGGCCAGCGGCGAAACGTCAACGCGACATGCGCACCCTGTCGGAGGTTTTTGCACCCGGAGCGCCGACGCTGCCGGAGGGCCTCCGAACGCTCGTCGTTTCGCCCGAACGCGAGCTGGAACCTGGAATGACGGTGCGCGCGGCGTTTACGTTTCGCAACCAAGGCGGCGCCGTGGCCACTGGCGTCCGCGTGCGCTTCACCCTGCCCGACGGTCTCGTCTATCTGGTAGGAAGCGGCCGGCTCGACGGCCTCGCGAACGACGGCGAGCAAGGGACCTCGCCGTTCCTGTCGCGCGGCGGCGCCGACATCGGCGACGTGTCGCCCGGCGAAGAGCGGCGCATCGAAATTGCGTACAGCGTTGCGGGCGCAATCGAAAACGGAACCACGATCGAACTGCAGGCGGCGGTGGCCTCGTTCGAGCTGCCGCCGGTCGGCTCGAACGTGGTGCGCCTGATCGCGCGCAGCCGGCCGCAGCTCGCCAACGCGCTGACCGGAATAACGATCGAGGCCAAGCAGGACGCCGTGCCCGGCGCCGAAGCGCAGGTTACCGTCCGCCTGCACAACGCCGGCGAATCCAGCGCTCACGACGTGGTCGTGGTTGCGCCGATACCCGAGAACGCGACCTACGTCGCGGGTTCGGCGCGCGCGAACGGCCGCGAACTCGAACGCGACCTCGGCGGCGCGGCGTTCGATCGTTTGTACGCGCCGATCGTCACGCGCACGTTGCCGGCCAGCGCGTCGGTCACGTTGGTGTATCGCGTCCGCCTGCACGCCCCGCTGCCCGACGGCACCGTCATCACCGCGCGCGCCCGCATTGCGTCGCAGGAAACCTCGGCGTTCGCCGTCGAGCCCGCGTCGCTGGTCGTTCGCGCCTCGCCCAGTTTCCACGACGACCGGACGACGTTTATCGCCGAGCCGGACTTCGACGGGCGGCCCGGCCAACACGTGGCGTTTTCGCTCACGGCGTTCAACTCGGGATCCGCCGCCGCCGAAACGGCCGCCGCGACGATCGAACTACCCGAGACGCTCGTGCCGGTACGCGGCGCGTCGACGATCGATGGGCGGCCGGTTCGCGATCGCCGCAAGGATCCGCTGCACTTCGAACTGGGCCGCATCGACGCCGGCGCGTTCGTGACGCTGCGCACGCAAGCCGTCATCGTTTCGCCGTTGCCCGATGCCGCCACGCTGGTGCCGATCGCCACGCTCGTGTGGGAGCCGGCCCACGAGCCGTCCAGCCGGCGTCTCGAACGAAGCATCGCCGTTCGCTCCGAGCCGGCGCTGCCGCCGCGAAGAAACTTTCTCGCGCGAGCGGGCGGCGAGATCGTCGCGCCCGGCGGCGAGGTGGAGGCCGCCATCTGGCTGGCCAACGACGGCAGCGCCGGCGCCAGCGACGTGGTCTTGCATTTGCGAGTCGATCCGGCCGTCGACGACGCCCGCGTTTTCGACAAGTCCACGCGCCTTTCGCTCGACGGCGACACGGTCGATCTCGGCACGCTCGACGCCTACGCAACCCGCCGTTTGACCTTTCGCGGGCGGGTGCGCGCGCCGTACGCCGATCGCAGCGAAATTCGCGTCGGCGCTAGCTTGCACACGCGCGAGCTGAGCGAAACGCCGCTCGGCGACGCACACTGGCTGGTCGATTCACATCCGGCTTTCAGCCCCGAAACGTCGCGTCTCGAATTAGCCGGCGACGCGATCCTGCGCCCCAATCAGTTGGCCGACGTCGACGTCGTGGTCGCCAACGCGGGCAGCGACGTAGCGCACGACGTTCGCCTGCGGCTCTACGTCTCGCCCGAAGCGCGGCTCGAGAGCGTCGACGGCGCCGCGCGCGAAAAATCTTCGCTCATGTTCGGCGAGATTCTGCCCGGCGCGAACGCGCGCGCCCGGCTAGGCCTGCGCCTGCTGCGCAGTCTCGCCAAAGAATATCCGGTCACGCTCGACGGCGTGCTCACCGCCGATGCCATGCTGCCCGTTCCGCTCGCGCGCTTGACCATTGCAACGACCGCCGAACCCGATTTTTCGGTCGGAACGTTGCGCAGCGAGCCGGTCGACGTCGTCGACGTCGGGGAAGCAATCGACTGGGTGCTGCACGTCCGTAACGGCGGCGACGGCCCGGCCCGCCGCGTTCAAATCGCCGTCGTGCAGCCCGATTCGCTGATCTACGTTCCGAACTCGACGACCGTCAACGCCGTTCCAGTGCGCGACATCGGCGCGCTCGCGCCGTTTGCCGTCGCTCGCGGCATCGTTCTCAACGACGTCGATCCGGGCGTCGAAGTCGCCATCCGGTGGTGCGACGTCGTGCACAACGGCTTGCCCGCAGGCGAAACGATCGTGGTCGTCGCGCAGATTCGCTACGATGGCGAACGCGACGACGAAATCGTCTCGAACGAGATTAAAGTGCGCGCGGCGCCGGTGTTCGCGAACGCCATTCCCGGCCTGCCGTTCGGCCTGGACGGCATGCTCGGTCCGGCATTCGGCGGCGGCCAGCGCGCTTTGACCGAGGAACGCTTTTTAGAACTTCCGCCGGCGACGCCGGTCGGGGGCGAAAGCAACGGAGCCGGCCGAACGTTATCGCGCTCGGTCTATCCCGCCATTGCCCAGACGTCCGGCAGCGATGCGGTCGAGTCGAGCGTTCTCGATGGAGCCGTGCCGGCTAACCATGCCGTCGCAACGACGGCCTTTACGGCCGAAC
>DATCGB010000166.1:0-3712 GCA_036509155.1 Candidatus Tumulicola sp.
GGATGACGCAATCGTCCCCCGTCCGCGCCGCTGCCAGCCACGCCGCGTTCACCGCGTCCTTCCCCGCGGCCGCGCGCAACGGGTTGATCTATGTCGCCGACTACACCAACTCGGCCGTCCACATCTACCCGGCCAAGGGCAAGAACCAGCAAGAAGTCGGTCTGATTACCGGCGTGCCGATCGTCGAATACCTCAACGTCGATCGCTGGCACAATCTCTACGTGGTGGAATTCGTGGCCGGCAAGGTGCTCGTGTACCCACGCGGCGCTACGTCGCCGTCGCTCACCCTCACGGTGCCGTCAGGCGCGTTTCCGAATTCCGTGGCGATTTCGCACGCCGGTGAAGTAGCGATCGGGGAGTTTCAAACCAACGGCATCAATTTTTATCACAAGGGCGCGGAGACGCCGTTCAACACCGTCAAGCCCAGCCCGGAGTTCGGATCCGCCGGATTCTGCGCGTACGACGCCAAGGGGAACCTCTACGTCATCGGAAGTGCCGCCAGCCGGGCGTCGCATATCGGCGAAATTGTGGGCGGCGGCAAAGGTACGAAGATCGTCGACCTCGGCGTCAACACGGGGATTACCAACGCCAAAGGCATTCAGGTCGACAAGCAGGGTAACGTCGCCGTCGTGGGCGATTCCGGAACGCTCAACCTCTACGCGCCGGCGTCCAACACCCTGCTGAGCACGTCGCATTTACGTTACCAACTGAGCGGACCGAACCCCAACGGCGGCTTTTCGCTGCTCGCGACGGGCAAAAAGTTGTATGTGGCCAGCGCGATCCTCAACAAACAGAACCTCGGACAAGCGTTCGAATATAACTACCCCGCGGGCGGCCCCGTTCGCAACACGATCACCGTCGAGAACCCGCCAAGCGGCCAAGGGCAAACTGCCGTGACCGGCGTCGCGGTGGATCCGCCCGAACGACCGTAAGGGTTGCTAAGCGGCGGGATGATTTTGGCGGAATCGGTGGAAGTCGGGGCGCCTACCAGAACAGCGGACTACGGGAGTTTTAACACCATGGACACAGCAACCAAGGCGGCCGGAATCGATGCGATATATTTCCCGGTGAAGGACGTGCAGCGTTCGATCGCCTTCTATCGCGACACGGTCGGCGCCGAGCCCTCGAACGTTTCGGAAGAGTGGGGCGCCGAATACGACTTGCCGGAGGGTGCGGGCTGGGGTTTCGGGCCGGCGAGTCTCTTCGACGGAAAGACTGCTCCGGCGACGGTCTTTTTCGCGATACCCGACGTACGCGCCGCAATCGAACGACTGAAGGCGACCGGCAAGTACGAAGTCGGCGACCCGATGGACTCGCCGGTTTGTACGATGGCCTTCGTCAGCGACGGTGACGGCGGCAACACGCTGTGCCTGCACCAGCGTAAACCGTCCGCGTCGTAGGGTGCGCGTCTTCGTCATCGGCGCGACCGGCTACGTCGGATCGGGCATCGTGCGCGGACTCCAGGAACGCGGCCACGCGGTGGTGGGCGCCGCCCGGACGCCGGAGGCCGCGCGTAAGCTCCGCGAAGCCGGCGTCGAGCCGGTGACGAGCGACATCACCCAACCCGAATCGTTGATCGCACCGGCGGCCAGCGCCGATGCGGTCGTTTACGCCGTGCAGTATCACGGCGCCGACGGCCTGGCCGTCGAGGGCCGGGCACTCGGCGGGCTGATCGACGCGCTGGCCGGCACCAACAAGCCGTTCGTCTACACGAGCGGCGTGTGGATATATGGGAACACGGGCGACGCCATCGCGGACGAGGATTCGCAGGTCAACCCGACGCCGTTGGTCGCGCACCGGCCGCAGCTCGAGCGGATCGTGCTCGACGGTGTCGCGCGCGGCGTACGCGTCACGATCGTTCGTCCGGGAAACGTATACGGTCACGGCGGCGGCATCCATATGATGTGGGTACAGTCGGCAAAGTCAACCGGCGCTGCGCGCTTCGTCGGGGACGGAACCAACCACTGGGCGATGGTCCAACTCGACGACTTGGCGCAGCTCTACGTTTTGGCACTGGAGAAGGCGGCCGCCGGTGCGATTTACAATGCGACCGACGAAACCTCGTTTACCGTCCGCGAGATGGCCGAGGCGGCGAGTCAGGGAACCGGCCAAAACGGCGCCGTGACGGCCTGGCCGCTCGACGACGCACGGCTCGAACTTGGAGCGTTCGCCGACGCACTCGCACTCGATCTGCGAGTCAACTCGAACCGCGCCCGCCAGCAACTGGGCTGGCGAACGCGAACCTCGACGATCCTCGACGAACTTCGAGGAACGAACTAACTAACCGGAAGCCGTGGCCCGCGCGTTACTTGCAGTCCGCGTGGCCGCAGTGGCAATGACCGTGATCGTTCGACCCTTTACACTCCTCGCTGCAATATTCGCCCGAGGTAGTCTGGCACTTGCAATCTTGACCTTGGCATTTCATCGTGTGTGTAACCTCCACGAGGGCGCCTATACCCAATTCGATGCGAGTTTCCCCCGGACGCAACCTCGAATGTGCTTGGCCGGTTAACCTAGGCAGTGCTCAATCCGTTTCGTCATCGCGAGCAGGCCCCCGTCGGCCTGATCACCGTTACGGTGATGCTCGGGATGATTATGGCGATCATCGATACGACGATCGTCAACGTGGCGCTCAACACCATCGGCGGCAATCTCGGGGCGACGGTCGACGAGGTCGCGTGGGTGGCAACCGGATACATTCTCGCCAGCGTGGTCGTCATGCCGCTCAACGGCTGGCTGACGGCACTCCTCGGGCGCAAGATGTTTTACGCGATTTCGCTGGGCGTATTTACGGTGGCGTCGTTCTTATGCGGGACGGCGCACTCTATTTGGATGCTGGTCTTCTATCGCGTCATCCAGGGGTTGGGCGGCGGGGCGCTGCAGCCGACCGCCCAAGCGATTCTGTTCGAAACGTATCCGGCGGAGAAGCGCGGGGCCGCGATGGCCATCTTTGGTTTGGGTGCGATGGTCGGACCGGCGATCGGCCCAACGCTGGGCGGATATATCGTCGACAATGCCAGCTGGCCGCTCATTTTCTACATCAACATTCCGATCGGCATCGTCGCTTTTCTGATGACGCTGGCGGTGATTCCGAACCCGAAGTTCCTGTCGAAGCCGAAGGGCGGCATCGATTTCACCGCGCTGGGACTGCTCGTGGCCGGCCTCGCGTCGCTCCAGTACGTGCTGGAGCGCGGCGAACACGACGATTGGTTCCAATCCCCGACCATCCAGCTGCTGACGCTCGTCGCGGTCGTCTCGCTGGCGCTGTTCATATTCAAGTCGCTGCGCGACAAGTATCCGATCGTCGACCTTTACGTGTTTAAGTTTCGCTCGTTCTCGGTCGGGTCGATTCTGGGTGTGATCATGGGTTTCGGGCTGTTCGGAACGGCCCTCATCTTGCCGCTCTTCTTTCAGTCGATTCTCAACTTCACGGCGTTCGACACCGGCATGGCGCTGCTGCCCGGTGCGCTTTCGACGGCCGTCTCGATGTTGATCATCGGGAGAATCTTCAATCGCGTCGATGCCCGATGGTCGATCGTTTTTGGGATGCTGCTGTTCGCGTGGTCGACGTGGCTGCTCGGTGGCTTGACCGTGCAGGCGGGATATTGGGACGTCTTTTGGCCGCGGCTGATCCAGGGTTTCGGGCTAGGCTTCCTATTCGTGCCGTTGACGACCGTATCGCTGAGCGACGTACCGATTCACGAGCTGGCGG
>DATCGB010000167.1:0-21856 GCA_036509155.1 Candidatus Tumulicola sp.
GTTTGCACGCGTTCCCGAAAACGCCATGAAAGCGATCGTCGGCGTGATGCTCTTCGCGCTTGGCACCTTCTGGACGGGCGAAGCGCTCGGCGTCGCGTGGTGGGCCGGTGACGGCACGCTGTTCGCGATCGCGGCGGCGTACGCCGTGGCCGCCGCCGCCGCCACCCTCGCGCTTCGCCGGGGGGCGCGCGCGTGAAACTGTTCGACGGCGTCTACGATTTCGTCGCCGGCCGATCGATCGTAGCGCCCATCGGCCTGACGCTCGCGCTGCTCGCCGGCCATTTTGGCTCCGGGGTCGCCCCGGTCATGCGGGCGACGGTATTCTTTGGAATTTTGCTGTTGACGTTTCTTGCCAGCACCCTCGAGCGGGCGAGGTAACGCCGCTGCGGACAGGCTCGCAAGCGCTAGCTTGAGGTTTTTACGTATGTCACTTGACACACATGAGGGTCAACGGTTATTATCGTTTCGGAATTCCACGGCAAAGAAAGGACCACTCCCATGCCCGCCACCAGCCATCGTCGAGATGAGCGAATCTCCCTGCGGGTCACTTCACAAGAAAAGAACTTTATAACGCAAGCCGCCGCCCTCGAAACCTCAGGCGACATCACCCGCTTCGTAGCAGATGCCGCGATACGGGCGGCGCGTCTCACAATCGAAGAGCGTGGCGTCTCCGCGGTCACGAATGAAATGCGCGAACGCTTTTACGATCTGCTTTTCAACCCGCCACCCCCATCGGAGGCCCTCATCAAGTTGATGGCTTCTGACGTACCAGACGATTTGAGCTAGCAGCTTGCGGATCGTCCCGCTCGACCCGGCTCTCCACGATCGCGGAACCTTCACCTGCGGAAACACGCGCGCCGATGCCTTCCTCAAAACGACCGCCGCCCAGGCCGCGCGATATCTGAAATCGGCGACCTTCGTGCTTCTGCGCACCGATGCGGAGCAGACCATCGTCGGTTTTTATACCTTGGCGCAGCACGGCTATCGCGACGGTGAGCTCGACGACGAAACGGCTCGCGTGCTGAAGGTCCAAGGACTCGAACAAATCCCGATGATTCTACTTGGCCAGCTCGGCGTCGCGAGCGATTTCCAGGGCCGGGGTTTTGGCGGATTCCTTCTAAAGGACGCGCTCACTCGGTCGGTCAGTATCGCGCAAGAGATCGGCGCCGTTGCCGTCGTGACCGATCCCTACGACGATCCTGCACGCGACTTTTACGCGAAGTACGGCTTCGGAATTCTTCACGAAGGGCCGTTCCGGCGGATGATGCTGCCGATGCGTACGCTTGCTCGCGCAATGGCCGGCAAGCATAGGCACGATCGCGACGTTCGCGAGGTAACGCCGCTCCGGCCGGAAAAACACCCGCTATGAAACCTTATCGGCGGCTTACGCATCCACTCGTCCGAGACGGCGGTTCGTTGCGCGAAGCGACGTGGGAAGAAGCGCTCGACCGCGCTGCGACCGCGTTGAAAAGCGCGCGCGAACGCGACGGTTCGCGGACGTACGGGATGTTCAGCTGCTCGAAGGCGAGCAACGAGGTGAACTTCGTCGCACAGAAGTTCGCTCGGGTCGTCGTCGGCAGCAACAACATCGACAGCTGCAACCGCACTTGACACGCGCCTAGCGTCGTCGGTCTGACGACGGTCTTCGGCGCGGGCGGCGGCACGAGTTCCTACGAGGAAGCCGAACACACCGCCGCCATCGTTCTCTGGGGTTCGAATGCACGCGAAACGCATCCGATCTATTTTCATCACGTCCTTAAAGGCATCCACAACGGCGCCAAGCTGTACGTGATCGACCCGCGCCGGACCAGTTCGGCGCGCTGGGCGGACGGCTGGCTCGGACTGGACGTCGGGTCGGACATCGCCCTAGCCAACGCGGTCGGCCGGGAGATATTGGCCGCCGGACTGGAAAACCCCGCCTTCATCGAGCGCGCCACCAGCGGCTTCGACGCTTACGCCATGTCGGTCGAACCCTATACGCTCGAGTTCGCGGAAAAAACCACCGGCGTGCCACGCGAACGAATCGCGGAACTCGCGCGCGGATACGCCGGCGCTCCCAGCGCGCAGCTCTGCTGGACGCTGGGCATCACCGAACATCACAACGCCGTCGATAACGTGCGCGCGCTGATCAATTTGGCCCTGCTTACCGGCCACGTCGGGCGCTACGGTTCGGGCGTCTGCCCGCTGCGCGGCCAGAATAACGTCCAGGGCGGCGGCGACATGGGCGCGTTACCGGATACGTTTCCCGGCGGTCAAAAGGTTGTCGATGCGCAGACGCGCGCGAAGTTCGAACGCGCCTGGGGCGTGGATCTGCTCGCGAAGCCCGGCTGGAACCTCACCGAAATGTTCGAAGCGATGGAACGGGGCGAACTCGATACGCTCTACGTGGTCGGTGAGAACCCGGCGCAGTCCGAAGCCGACCAGCACAAAGCTAGGGCGTCGTTGAACGGATTGCGGTGTCTGATCGTACAAGATATCTTCCTTACCAAGACCGGCGAAATGGCCGACATCGTTTTCCCGGCCGCTTCG
Source organism: Candidatus Tumulicola sp. (assembly GCA_036509155.1). Taxonomy (GTDB): domain Bacteria; phylum Vulcanimicrobiota; class Vulcanimicrobiia; order Vulcanimicrobiales; family Vulcanimicrobiaceae; genus Tumulicola. The sequence continues at coordinate 2,530 of DATCGB010000167.1, forward strand.
AGCTGGTGCGAAAGTGAAGGCACCGTCACCAGCAGCGAACGGCGCGTGCAGCGCCTCCGCAAAGCGCTCGAACCCCCCGGCGAAGCGCGTGAGGATTCGGCGATCATGTACGAGCTGGCGCGCCGCTTGGGATACGACTGGGGGCCGTGCGACGCCCAAGCGATTTGGGACGAGTGCCGCGGGCTGTCGCCGTGGCATGCCGGCATGAGCTATCCGCGCCTCGAGCAACTGGGCGGCATCCAGTGGCCCTGCTACGACGAGCATCATCCGGGCGAACTCTACCTGCACGGGCGGCTCTGGGAAGAACCGCTGCGCGGATCGCGGGCTCCGTTTGCGGTCGTGCATCACGATCCGCCGGTCGAAGCGCTCGACGCCGAATTTCCGCTGCGGCTGACGACCGGCCGGCGCCTTGATTCGTTCAACACCGGCGTACAGAGCGGCGGGTACACCTCGCCGCTGCGGCGCGCCGAAAGTCTCGATATCTCGCCCGAGGACGCGGCCACTTACGGCCTGTTGGAAGGCCAACGGGTGCGGGTGAGTTCGCGACGCGGGTCGGTGACGGCGCCGGTGCGCATCGACGACGGACTGCGCGCCGGATTGGTCTTTATGACGCCCCACTTCAACGACGAGGTCGCGACCAACGTGCTGACGATCGACGCGACCGATCCCAAGTCCGGAACCGCCGAATTCAAAGCCGCCGCCGTGCGAATCGAGCGAGTGTAGATGGATCTCCACTTTACGTCGGCCGTCGCAACGGCCGCCGAGCGGGACGCCGTCGACCGCGTGTTGGGGCCGCCGGATTCGAGTTGGAACGCGGGTCACGCCGCGCGCGACCAGCGGCACCGGCTGCTTCCGGTGCTGCACGCGATTCAAGAACGGATCGGCTGGATTAGCGGCGGGGCGCTCAACTACGCGTGCGAGCGGCTGTCGGTCCCGCCGGCCGACGCATACGGCGTCGCCACGTTCTACGCGATGTTTTCGACCACGCCGCGCCCGCCGATCGTGCTGCACGTGTGCGACGACATCGCGTGCATGGGCGCCGGATCCGAGCACGTTTGGCGTTCGCTCGACGACGTTTGCTGCCCCGTCAACGAACCTTCCGACGACGGACGGGCGACGTGGCTGCGCACTTCCTGCCTAGGATTGTGCGATCGCGCGCCGGCGGCGCTGCTGACGATTGCCGGGGACGAGCCCGCCGGCCGTCAGTTCGCGCCGATCGATCCGAACGTTGCCGTCGCGCTCGTCGGCAGCCAACGCACGCCGCCCATAGCGGCCCACGGAGCCAAGCCGCACGTCGGCGGAGCGCCGCTGCGGCTGTTACGGCGCGTCGGCGTCGTCGACCCCGAACGACTCGACGACTACCGCGCGCACGATGGCTACGGCGCGCTGACGCGCGCGTTCGATCTCGGCCCCGCGCGCGTCGTAACCGAGGTGATCGAATCCAAGCTGCTGGGCCGCGGCGGCGCGGCGTTTCCCACCGGACGCAAGCTGCAGTCGGTAGCGAACGCCGTGGGCCGCCCGCACTACCTGATTTGCAACGCCGACGAATCCGAACCGGGAACGTTCAAGGATCGCATCCTCATGGAACACGACCCGTTTGCGCTGATCGAATCGATGACGCTGGCGGCGTTTGCCTCCGGCTGCGAACGCGGCTTCATCTACGTGCGCGGCGAGTATCCGCTGGCCACGCAGCGGCTGACCAACGCGACCGAAGCGGCGCGCGCGAACGGCCTGCTGGGCGCCGACATCATGGGCCGCGGTTTTTCGTTCGACATCGAGATTCGCCGCGGCGCCGGCGCCTATATCTGCGGCGAAGAGACGGCCCTCTTCAACTCGATCGAGGGCAAACGCGGCGAACCGCGCAGCAAGCCACCGTTTCCGGTCGACGTCGGCCTGTTCGGCCGGCCGACGCTAGTCAACAACGTCGAAACGCTCGTCAATCTTCCGGGAATCGTGCTCGAAGGCGGCGCGAGCTACGCCGCTATCGGGACCCCCGATTCGACCGGAACGCGCCTGTTCTGCCTGTCGGGAGCGGTGCATCGGCCCGGACTGTACGAAGTCGCCCACGGCACGACGCTCGGCGCGCTGCTCGACTTCGCCGGCGGCCTGCGGGCGCCGCACTCGACCCAGGCGATTTTGCTGGGCGGCGCGGCCGGTGGGTTCGTCGGCACGAACGCGCTGTCGATGCCGCTGTCGTTCGAAGGTGCGCGCGCGGCCGGCGCGACGCTCGGTTCGGGGGTCGTCATGCCGTTCGACGAGCGCACCGACATGATGAAGATCTTGCTGCGCATTGCGCGCTTCTTCCGCGAAGAGTCGTGCGGCCAGTGCGTTCCGTGCCGCGTCGGTACCGTCCGACAGGAAGAGGCGCTGACGCGCTTATCGCACGCGTCCGGCGAGCGCGACGCAGCCCGCGACGTCGAGCTGCTCAACGAGATCGGCCGCGCGATGCGCGACGCATCCATCTGCGGCTTAGGGCAGACCGCGGCCAGTGCGATTGCCTCGGCCCAAACGGTCCTGGGCGCCTTCTCAACGAACGGCACGGCATGATTCGGGGGCCGATTCCGAAGGAGCGCGCGCGTGCGCCGGCAGCCGCGATAGCGATGGCGATCGACGGACAGACCGTACGCGTCGCCGAGGGTTCGACGATTCTGGACGCCTGCAACGCCGCCGGCGTGCAAACGCCGACCCTGTGCTTTCTCGAAACGCTCGCACCCGTTAACGCGTGTCGCGTGTGCGTCGTCGAACTCGAAGGCGCGCGCGTGCTAGTTGCGGCCTGCGCCCGCAAAGCCGAAGCCGGCATGGTCGTTCGCACCGACTCCGAGCGCGTTCGGCACAGCCGCAAAATGGTGCTCGAGTTTCTGGCGTCGTCGGTCGATTTGACGACGGCTCCGGAAGCGCAAGGCTACTGCGCGCGGTACGGCGCCGACGCGAGCCGGTACGGTCCGGCGGCGGCGACGGTCGCGCAGCCGATCAAGATCGACAACGCTCTCTACGTCCGCGACTATTCGAAGTGCATTCTCTGCTACAAGTGCGTCGAAGCCTGCGGAACCGAGGCGCAGAACACCTTCGCCATCGCCGCCGCCGGCCGCGGATTCGACGCACGCATCTCGACCGAATTCGACGTCGAGCTGCCCGATTCGGCGTGCGTGTACTGCGGCAACTGCATCGCCGTGTGCCCGACCGGCGCGCTGATGTTTTCCTCCGAGCACGCGATGCGCGAAGAAGGCACGTGGGACGAATCGCGCCAGACGCAGACCGATACCATCTGTCCCTACTGCGGCGTCGGCTGCACGCTGCGGCTGAGCGTTGTGGACGACGAAATCGTCAAAGTCACCTCCCCGCTCGAGAGCGGCGTCACCCACGGCAGCTTGTGCATCAAGGGGCGGTTTGGAACGACCTTCGTGCAGAATCGCACCGAAGGGAGCGACGGCGGCGGGAGCCGCGCCGATGACCGATGAGACGCGGGCGCGGCCCGGCCGGACGGTCGACGTCGAGGTCTTCGCGCTAGACGGGGCCAGTCGTGCACCCAAAGAAGACCGCGTGGTCGCCGAGGAGCCGCTCGAAATTCGGCTGGCGGCCGGACGGTCGACCCAGACGCTCGCGGTCACGATGCGCACGCCGGGAAACGACTTCGAACTGGCTGCCGGCTTTGCGTTCGGCGAGGGAATCGTTCGCGCGCGCGACGAGGTCGCCGGCATCTCGTACTGTCTCGACCCCGACCTCGACCCCGACCAACGCTACAACGTCGTCAACGTCGAGCTATCGGACACCGAGCTTCCGAATCTGCAGCGATTCGAACGCCACTTCATCACCAGCAGCGCGTGCGGAGTCTGCGGCCGCGCGCAACTCGATTCGCTGCACGATCTCGGCGTCACGCCGCTCGACGACGACGTGCGCGTTTCCCCCGAACTGCTCTACTCGTTGCCCGAGCGGATGCGCGCCGCGCAGCGCGTCTTCTCTTCCACTGGCGGCCTGCACGCCGCCGCACTTTTTAGCGCCGCCGGCGAGGCCATCGTGACCCGCGAGGATATCGGCCGCCACAACGCCGTCGATAAGGTGGTCGGCTGGGGTCTGATCGACGGCCGGATGCCGTTCGCGCGCTCGATCTTGATGGTCAGCGGCCGCGCCGGCTACGAGATCCTACAGAAAAGCGCGGTCGCCCGCATTCCAGTCGTCTGCTCCGTCTCCGCTCCGAGCAGCCTCGCCGTCGACCTCGCCCGCGAGTTCAACATCACGTTAGCCGGCTTCGTCCGCGGCACCCGCGCAAACGTGTACGCCGCCGCGGAACGAATTACCCTATGAAAGGCGCGTGGGCAGAAACGCTCGCATCAGGTCGTCGAACGCAACCGGGTTGTCGGCGTTGGCGACGTGGCCGGCGGATTCGACGGTCGCGAACGTTGCGTCCGGGATGGCATTGACGATCGCCTCCGAGAGATCGCGCGGCGCGACCGTGTCGTGCTCGCCGCACAACACGAGCACCGGAACGTCGATGGTCGGCAAAACGTCGCGGTAATCGCCGGTCCAAGTCGCTTGCGTGGAGGCGAGATAGCACGCTACCGACTTGCACGCCATTTGTTCGATCGTTTCGTGCATGCGCGCGGGCGGCAGGCCGAGCTGGGCGGCGCGCATTTCGGCAAAAGCGCGCATGTCGCCGGCTTCGCGCGCGGCCGCCTTGACGCCGTCGGCGTAGGCCTGCGCGTGCGGGTAGCGCGCGAAGCTTCCGACGATAACCATCGCATCGATACGCTGCGGAACGCGCTTCCACAGTTCGAACGCGACCACGCCCCCGAGGCTGCAGCCGACAAGCGTGAAGCGATCGATGCCGCACGCGCCGGCTACGGCGAGCACGTCGCCGGCGAATCCCGCGCGGGTAATCACCGCGGGATCCGGGTCGGGCAGCGCGCCGTTGCCGCGCATCTCGACCGCCAGACATCGATAGCCGCCGGCGAAGGCTTCGAGCTGCGCGTCCCAAATCGCGGCCGTCGAGCCGACGCCGTGGACGAACACGAGCGCCGGGCCGGAAGTACCCGCCCGGCGCGCACCGGTCACGGCGCCGTCGGGAGCGACGACGCGAATCGTTTCGATGTTCAGGATACCCTCGCACGTTTGGCGTTGAGAAACGCGCGCACCGTCTCAAACGGTGCGGCATTAAGAATGTCGTCTTTGGTCAAGCCGGCCCTGCGCGCCTGTCCGACCGCGAGTTCGGCGTTGACCAGGTCGCCGCTTCGATGGGCGTCGCTATCGGCGGTAAAGGTCACGCCGAACGCCTTCGCCATTCGGATCAGCGGCGCCGGGAGGTCCAGCCGCATCGCTTGCCCGTCGATCTCGAGGGCCGTGCCGCTGCGCGCGGCCGCCGCGAAGACGGCGTCGTAATCGAACTCGTAGCCCGCGCCCCCATCGAACCGCCGGCCCGTCGGATGTCCGACGATCGAGACGTACGGATTTTCGCACGCGCGGATCAAACGCTCGGTCATCTCCGCGCGCGTCTGATGCATCGCCGTGTGGACCGAGGCGACGACGACGTCTAGTTCGGCCAGCACGGCATCGTCGAAGTCGAGCGATCCGTCCGGCAGGATGTCGACTTCGCTGGAGCACAGCGTGCGAATTCCGTAGCGATTTCCCAGCGCTTCGATTTCGCGCCGCTGCTCGCGCAGGCGTTCCGGCGACATCCCGAAACGCCGGCCGCGCCCTTGGGAATGGTCGCTGATCGAATGGTACTCGTAGCCGCGCGCCGCCGCCGCGGCAATCATCGCCTCGAGCGAATCGTCGCCGTCGCTCCACGTAGTGTGCATGTGAAAGTCGCCGCGTAAGTCGGTCGACTCGACCAGTTTCGGAATGGCACCCGCGCGCGCGAGGTCGATTTCGTCGAGGCCGCTGCGCAGTTCGGGCGGGACGTACTGCATGCCCAGCGCGGCGTAAACGCCTTCTTCCTCGGAACACGCGATCGCTTCGCCGGACTCGAGGTTGAGAATCCCATTTTCGCTCACGCGCAAACCTGCGCGCACCGCGTGCTCGCGCAGCTTGATATTGTGCTCGCGGGATCCCGTGAAGTGTTGGAGCAGGTTGCCGTATAAGTGATCGGGCAGCACGCGCAAGTCGATCTGCAATCCGCCGGGCAACCAGATGCTGGCTTTTGTCGGGCCCTCGGCCAGCACGGCGTCGGCGCGATTCCACGCGGTAAAGTGCGCGATCACGCCGGCCGCGTTCGGCGACGTGCAGACGATGTCGACGTCGCCGACCGTCACTTCTTGCCGGCGCAAACTACCGGCATACACGACTCGATCGACCGGCGGACCCTCGCGCAAGAAACTCGTCGCCTCATACGCAATCACCAGCGCCTGGGCCAGCGGCGTGCGTCGCTGCCGCCCCTTGTAGGCCAGGATGCCGCGCTTCCAGTTTTCGATCGTTTTGGGACCGAGACGCGGCACGCCGGCGAGCGCGTCCGACGCAATCGCCGCTTCCAGGTCGGCTAACGACGCGATCCCGAAGTCGGTGAAAAGCGCCGCGGCGGTCTTCGTACCGATCCCGCTCACCGCAAGCACCTCGAGAATCGAGGCCGGAAAGCGTTGGTGAAGTTCGTCGAGATGGTCGGTGGTGCCGGTGTTCACCAACGCCTCGACCGCCGATCCGATCGACTTGCCCACGCCGGGCAGCTTGAGGTGCTCGCCGGCGGCGACCAAGTCGCCCAGCGGCGGCGCGTTTTCGACCGAAGCGGCCGCCTTCTCGTAGGCCATATATTTATAAAACGACTCGCCGGCCATTTCCATGAGCGTACGAATCTCGAGCAGCTTGGCTGCGACGTCGGCGTTTGAGAGCACCCTAGTGGTTTGGCCAACGACGGCGAATGGTACTGCCTTGACGCTCCTGTTACGTATGCGCGAGGCATCGTTCGACGCGAGCGGTGCTGCGGTCGGCCCGATTACGCTGGACGTGCACTCGGGCGAAGGCGTCGCCCGGGTGTTCGGCGGGTCGCGTGAGGCGACGATTGCCGCCATGCTCGCCGCCGGAATCGTCAAAGCGACCGGCGGCAGCGTGTTGATCGACCAGTACGACCCGCGCGTGCAGTCCGCGCACTGCAAACGCATCGCGGCCTTCGTCCCGCACGCGCCGCTTCCGCTTCCCGACGAAGCCGAGTTCGAGCGCTACATCGCCTACCGCGCCGCGCTCTGGGACGTCGATTCGATGCGCGCCATCGCGCAGGCCAAACTGCTTCTGGAACGCCTGGACGGCGTTCACGAAGCGTTTGCCTATCCGCTGGCCGGAGCGCTCGTCGCCGCGCCTCAGCTCGTCGTGCTCGATCGCCCGCAGCCGGCGTATGCCCGCCAAATCGTCGCCGCGATCGGGCCGCGCGCGATCGTTTCAACCCACCTTAGCGCGGCGGCCGCCGAGGCTTTTTCGGATGCCGAACGCAGCCGGGCACCGGCATGACCCAGCGCGCCTTCTTCGCCATCGTCGGCGCGCGCCTGCGCGGCGAATCCCGAAGCCTCGCGTACGCCTGCGCGGCCGCTGCGGTCGTCGGCTTCGTTCAGCCTCACGGCTTGGCCGGACCGATTTTTTTCTGCTCGTTATTAGGCATCGTCATCGCGTTGATTCAAAGCCCGGGACGATTCGCGCACCTCGACCTGTGCGAGCAGAGCGCCCCGCTGTACGGGCGAGAACTCGCGCGCGCCAAGGCGCTCGTACCGTGCATCGTCGCAACGCTCGCGACCGCGGCCTACTGCGTTGCCGCCGAAGCCGCCGGCCTGCGCGACTTGGCCACGACGTTCGTCGCCGCATTTGCGGCGGTGATTCCGGTCACGCTGACGGCCCTCTCGGCCACGATCCGAACCGGAACCTGGCAGCTGCTCTACGTCGCGATGGCGTGCGCGGTCAGCGCGATTGCGTTCGCGCTGGTCGTCGTCGCCGGCTCCGTGCCGGCCGAGTTAGGTTTTGCCGCCCTAGTATCGTTTTTTGCGCTGCGCCAATACGGCGAAGCCCTGGCGCGATACGATCCCGTTTAGACCGGCTGCGGCGGGGCCGCCGCCGCCAGCTTCTCGAGCATCGCGCGGTTGAACTGCGGCATATCTTCGCCGCCGCGAGTCGAGACCCAATTCGAGTCGGTGACCGTCGGCTGATCGCGATACAGGCCGCCGGCGTTTCGGATATCGTCGGCGATCGAGTTTGCGCCGGTAATCTGACGTCCGCGCGCGAGTTGAGCCGAAATCAGGACGTGCGCGCCGTGACCGATGGAGAACATCGGCTTCTTGGCAACGTCGAACTCGCGGCAGAACCGGTGAACGTCGCGATCCGCGCGAATTCGATCCGGCGACGCGCCGCCCGGAATCAGCAGCGCATCGAAATCTTCGGCCGTACAGTCCGCGACGAGTTCCTCGGCGCGCGCGTTTTGGCCGTCCTCGAGGCCGCGCTTGCCGCGAATCCGCTGACGCGCTTTCTCGTCGACTCCGACGATCGTCACGACGGCCCCAGCTTCCTCGAGCGCCCGCCGGGGTTCCATCAAATCAATTTCTTCGAATCCGTCGCCGATTAAAGCGGCGATTCGTTTTCCATCCACGCCTTGCATCGCACCCCTCGTTCGCGGTGCCCCCTAGAGGGTCCCACCCGTCGCCTCGACGGCCGCCCGCAGGAGGTAGGCAAGTTCTACTTCGATCTTGCCGACGGCGTCGAGGAGGCCATCCTCGGCCAGAGCCTTGAGGGTGGGATTCCGGCGGGTCATGTCGCCTTCGGGGACTTGGTGGCGCGGGTTGATCTCGCGCATGTAGATGCGGGCGTCGTACCGCACCGGGCCTTCGGGCAGAAAATAGAGCGGATCGAGGCCGAAAGCGTAGGCTTCGAGCGACAGAATCCGGCTGCGCTGGAGAAATTCGATCGGCCGCAGCCGTAGCACCGTGGCAAAGCGAGCGAGCGCGCTGACCCCGACCCGCCGCGTGCCGGCGATCGTATCGTCCAGCTCCTGCGGCGACAGACCGGCCGCCTCGGCCAGGGCCTCCAGAGGCGTTTCGCGTTCCCGCGCCAGCGCCGCCAGGGCGGCTCCGAAGGCGGCGCCGCCGGCCGTCCCCTCGCGGCCGTCCCAAGTGGCGCGCTGCGTCACGACTCGTCCTCCGGCTCGGCGGCGACGAAGATCGCGCCGTCGTCGACGTAGAGTTCGAAGCGCCGTAGCCGCGCAAAGTCGCCGAGCGTCATCCGGCCCGTGCGCACGTCGAAACACCAGGCGTGCCACGGGCAAGTGACGATCCCACCCTCGACGATCCCTTCGCCGACCGGGCCGCCTTGGTGCGGGCAGGCGTTCTCATAGGCGTGCAGTTCGCCGCCGGCGTTGAAGATCGCCACGTCGTAGCGACCCACGCGCACGATCGACGCGGCGCGTTCCGAAACGTCGGCGGCGCGGCCGGCGACGCGTACGTAGCCGTTCTTTTTCGCGGCGACGTCGGTCACCCGAACAGCCCGCGCGTCATCCCGCCGTCGATCGAAATCGTTTGGCCGGTGACGTACCCGGCCGGTTCGCCGCACAAAAATGCGACCAGCGGAGCAAACTCCTGGGGCGTCGCCACCCGCCGCATCGGAACGTCGGCGGCGGCCGCCTTGCGAATCGCGTCTTCGTCGTTTCCGTAGAGCGAACGCAAGCGGTCGGTGTCCACTCGGCCGGTCGCGATGCTGTTGACGGTAATCCCTTCGGGCGCAACTTCGTTGGCGAGCGTGCGAAGGGCCGCCACCAGCGCGGTACGGAAGGCGTTGGACAGAACCAGCGTATCGATCGGCTGTTTTACCGACGTCGACGTTAAGGCGACGATGCGCCCCCATGCGTTCGCGCGCATGGTCGGGACCACGCGCTCGACGAGCAGCAGCATGCTGCGTAAGACGTCGCGATATCCGGTGTCCCAGTCGTCGACCGTCACGTCGGTGAATTTCCCCGGCCGCGGGCCGCCGCCGTTGAGCACCAGAATGTCGACGCCGCCGAAGGCGTCGTGCACGCGATCGACCATCGCGCCGATCGTAACGGGGTCCTTAAGGTCGAACGTGAAGCCGCGGGCGCCGGCCGCGCCGATCTGCAGCGCGCGTCGTGCCAGCGCGTCGAGCCGGTCGGCGCGGCGCGCCGCCGCCACAAGCTTCACGCCTTCGGCCGCCAGCGCCAGGGCAATCGCCTCGCCGATCCCGGAACTCGCACCGGTAACCAGCGCGACGCGCCCGCGAATGCCTAAATCCACCTTCGCACTCCCTCAACCGGCGCACGCGTCAATACGGAACGCCGCCGTTGCGGCGTTCGCGCAGCGCTTCGACGTACCACAGAAACTCGTCGAAGAATGCGCCCGAATACTCCGTCGTTTTCGGATCGATCGGCGTACCGTCGTCGACAAAGGCCTTCCCGACGTACGCGGTCGGTAGTAGCGACGGAATCGTGACCATGCCCATCTCGGCCAACGACATGCGCAGCTGCATGGCCGCGCGCACGCCGCCCCAACGGCCGCTCGAATAGCAGACGATACCCGCCGGACGCCAAAAGTATTCTTCCAGAAAGTGGTCGAGCAAGTTCTTGAGCGCGGGCGGGATGCCGTTGTTGTACTCGCCCGAAACGATCGCGAATCCGTCGGCCCGGCGAAAGAGGTCGGCCAACTCCTCCATGACCGGCGGCGCTTGCCCTTTCGGGAACTCTTTGTACATTCGGTCCAGCAGCGGAAGCGGCTTTTCCAGCGGATCGACCAGCACGGCCTCCACGTTGCGTTTCTCGAGTTGGCTCACGACGAAACGGGCGGCTTTAATGCCTTGCCGCTCTGCCCGCACCGATCCGTAGATGACCGGGACCAAAAACCGCTGCCCCACCCGCCTGCAATTGCTCCCGTGCGACGCGAAACCCTACGGGCCGCGCCGGCCGGCGCTGCAAGCACTTGCCTCGCGCCCGCCGCTCTGCTATGGTAGGCCGGTCGCCGGGACGGACTCTTCGAGCCTGTACCCAAGCGAGACCATCCTGCCCAAGGAGCTTCTTTCGTGCCCATCACCAAAGAACAAAAGGCGGAGCTTTCCGCCAAGTACGGTCGCGGGACCAACGACACCGGCTCGGCCGAAGTGCAGGTCGCGATCCTCACCGCCTCGATCAACATGCTCACCGAGCATCTGAAGATTCACAAAAAAGATCACCACAGCCGCCGCGGCTTACTGCTGCAGGTCGGCCAGCGCCGCCGTCTGCTCAACTACCTGCAAGCCAAAGCCGTCGAGCGTTACCGCAGTTTAATCTCCGACCTCGGCCTACGCCGCTAACCGTTTAACGGCGTTGGTGGGCGCGACGGACGGCGTCTTTGATGGCGTCGACGCCCATGCCGTAGAACTCGATGAGTTCGGCCGGATCGCCGGATTGACCGAAGCGGTCGTCCACCCCGATGAACTCGATCGGCACCGGGTGGTTCTGCGCGACGATCTCGGCCACGCGCGAACCCATGCCGGCGTGTCGCTGATGTTCTTCGACGGTGACGATCGCGCCGCAGTCGCGGGCCGCAGCCACGATCGCGGCTTCGTCCATCGGTTTGACGGTGTGATTGTTGACGACGCGGCACTCGATGCCGTCTTCGCGCGCCAGAGCGTCGGCGGCCATCAGCGCGTTATACACTAAAATGCCGCAGGCGACGATCGCGACGTCGCCGCCTTCGCGGAACGTCTGCGCCTGGCCGACCGCAAAGGGCGTTTCGTCGGTGGTGATCACCGCCGACTTATCGCGTCCGAAGCGTAAATACGTCGGCCCCCAGCGTTCGGAAAGCGCCAGAGTCGCTTTTTTCGTCTGGACCGCGTCGCACGGCACCACGACGGTCATGTGCGGAATCACGCGCATGATCGCGATGTCTTCGATCGCTTGGTGCGTCGCACCGTCGGGACCGACCGAGACGCCGGCGTGCGCTCCCGCGATCTTCACGTTGGTTTCGTTGAGCGCCATGATCGTCCGGACTTGCTCCCACGAACGCCCGGGGTTGAACATCGCGTAACTCGCGATCCACGGAATCTTGCCGACCGCCGCCAGGCCGCCGGCCATCGCGACGAGCATCTGTTCGGAAACGCCGATTTCCAAGTACTGCGCGGGATGCGCTTTTTTAAACGCTTCGAAACGCGTCGATTCCGCCAGGTCGGCGCAGATGCCGACGACGTCGCGATTGCGCGTGCCGGCTTCGACCACGCCCTCTCCGAAGCCGTTACGCGTCGGGACTTGCTTAACGTCGCCGGCCCGGTAATCGACCAGATGCATCGCGGCCGCGGCGGCGTCGGTGGTGCTGCTGCTAAGCATTGGCGAGGATCCTTTCGCGGGCGGCGTCGAGCTCGCGCAGGGCCTCGTCGGCTTGCTGCGCGTTGGGCGGCTTACCGTGCCACGTGTAGTCGCCTTCCATAAACGAAACGCCCTTGCCCGGGATCGTATTCGCGACGATCACCGCGGGGCGGCCCTTGACGGCTTTCGCGCGTTGCGCCGTTTCGATGAACTCCGCCATGTCGTTGCCGTCGCACTCGAAGACTTCCCAGTTAAACGCGCGGTATTTGTCGCCCAGCGGCTCGAGCGGCATGACGTCCTCGGTGCTGCCGTCGATTTGAATGAAGTTGCGATCGACGATCGACGTAAGATTGTCGAGTTTGAATTTGGCGCCCGTCATGACGGCTTCCCAGTGCAGGCCGCACTGATGCTCGGCGTCCGACGTCACGACCCAGACGTGAAAGTCTTTGCCGTCCATCTTCGCACCTTGCGCCATGCCGACTCCCTGCGCCAAACCTTCCCCCAATGGGCCCGACGTGGTCTCAACCGACGGCAGGGATACGCGCTCGGGATGGCCTTGCAGCCGCGATCCGAACTTGCGCAGCGTCAGCAATTCTTCGACCGGAAAGTAGCCGAAGTTGGCCATCGCCGAGTAGCGCACGGGTGCGATGTGCCCGCACGACAGAAGTAAGCGATCGCGATCGGGCCACTCCGGCCGTTGGGGATCGTGCCGCATCAGAAATCCGTAGAGGGCCGTAAAAACGTCGGACATGTCGAGCGGGCCGGCGGAATGTCCCGAGCCGGCCGCGAGCAGCGAGCGAATGATGCCTTCGCGCACGTCGTTGGCCTTGAGCTGAAGTTCCGTCAAGCGCGCCGGTGAAAGCGGTTGCATAGGGGCCGTTATACCAGGGCGCTCGGCCGCGACCCTACCGTTTTGGTAACTTGTCGGCCGCGGGCAGGCAGGTTGCCGGCCGGCCCGGCCCGAAGCGCCCGCGGTTAAGAATAAAACAATACGACACCCAAATTAGGAGTTAACGTGCCCGATTCCGTGACCTTAGAGGTCGGCGGGCGCACGATGATCATCGAAACCGGCGAACTCGCGAAGCAAGCAAACGGCTCCGCTTTAGTTCGTTATGGCGATCAAAACGTCGTGCTCTGCGCCGCCACCGCCTCCGCCAAACCGCGTGAAGGCATTGACTGGTTTCCCCTCACCTGCGATTTCGAAGAGAAGATGTTTGCCGCCGGCAAGATTCCCGGCGGTTTCATTAAGCGCGAAGGGCGCCCGACCGAGCACGCCGTGCTCAGTTCGCGCCAAATCGACCGCCCGATCCGTCCGCTCTTTCCCGACGGATTCCGCAACGACGTGCAAATCGTGGCGACCGTGCTGTCGATCGATCCGGAGCTCGACGCCGACGTACTCGGCGTATGCGCCGCCGGCGCCGCACTCGCCCTCAGCGATATTCCGTTCGACAAAACGGTCGCCGCCGTACGCGTCGGGCGGGACGAGAGCGGCAACTTCATCGCCAATCCCACCCTGCCGCAGTACGAAAGCGGCGGCCTGGACATCATCGTCGCCGGCACCGCCGACGCGGTCATGATGGTCGAAGGCGGCGGCAACGAGATCAGCGAGGAAGATTTTCTCGGCGCGGTCGAATTCGCGCACGGCGAGGTCCAGAGAATCGTCAAAGCGATCGATCAGCTCGTCAAGAGAAACGGTAAGAAAAAGCGCGAGTACCCCGTGCAGAAGGTCAACTCCGACCTCGATAAGTGGGTGCGCAAAACGTTCGCCAAAGACGTCGCCAAAGCGATGCGGGTCGTCGAAAAAGGCGAACGCGAGGAAGCCTTCTTGAAGTTAAGCGTCGGCGAAGCGCTGGCGCGCTGCAGCTCCAAAAAGGACGCCGACGTCAAAGTGCTGCTCGAGGATTCGGGCGCGTCCAAAGAGTTCGGCAAAGTCATCAAGTCGATGGAAGAGGACGAGCTGCGCACGATGGTCGTCGACGAGAAGATTCGTCCCGACGGCCGCAAGCCAAACGAAATCCGGCCGATCTGGAGCAAAGTTCACTACGTGCCGCGCGTCCACGGATCGGGCGTCTTCACACGCGGTCAAACGCAAGTCTTCACCGCGGCCACGCTGGGTTCGAGCAGCGACGCGCAGCGCCTGGACGGCATCGTCGCGCTCGAAAACAAGCGCTACATGCACTTCTACGACTTCCCGCCGTTTTCGGTCGGCGAGACGCGCCCGATGCGCGGGCCCGGCCGTCGCGAGATCGGCCACGGCGCGCTGGCGGAGCGCGCGCTCCTGCCGGTGCTCCCGCCCAAAGATGAGTTCCCCTACACGATGCGTCTGATGAGCGAAGTGCTCGAATCCAACGGATCGTCGTCGATGGCGTCGGTTTGCGGTTCGACGCTCGCGTTGATGGATGCCGGCGTTCCGATTAGGGAACACGTCGCCGGGGTCGCCATGGGCTTGATTCTCAAAGGCGACAAGTACGCGATTCTGACCGACATTCAAGGCCTGGAAGATGCGCTCGGCGAGATGGACTTCAAAGTCGCCGGCACCAAGAAGGGCATCACCGCCATTCAGATGGACATCAAAGTCCAGGGCATCACGCTGAAGATCATGCGCGAGGCCATGGAAGAAGCCAAGAAATCGCGCTACTTCATCATCGACAAGCTGGCCGAAACGATCGCCCAGCCGCGCGAGGAACTTTCGAAATACGCGCCGCGAATGATCGTCATCAAGATCGATCCGGCCAAGATCAAAGACGTGATCGGACCCGGCGGTAAAGTCATCAATAAGATCATCGCCGACACCGGCGTCACGAAGATCGATATCGAAGACGACGGCTCGGTCTTCATTACGTCGCTCGACGGCGAGTCGGGCGATAAGGCCCGTCAAATCGTTGAGAACCTCACCAAGGACATCGTGGTCGGCGAAACCTACGTCGGCACCGTAACCCGAATCATCCCAATCGGCGCGTTCGTGCAGATCCTACCCGGCAAGGAAGGCCTCGTGCACATCAGCCAGCTCGCTCCGCAGCGCGTCGAGCACGTCGAAGACGTCGTCAAAGTCGGCGACGATCTCAGCGTGAAGGTGATGGAAATCGACGGACAGGGGCGCCTGAATCTCTCGCACAAAGCCGTGCTCGGAGGCTCGACCAACGGGACCGGCGGCCGTGGGAACGACGATGGCGGCCGCGGACGTGGTCCGCGCGAGTCGGCGCCGCGCGAATCGGCGCCGCGCGAGTCGGCGCCGCGCGAAACCCACGAACCACACGACGCGGCCCCGTCGGCCGACGCTCCCGGCGCGCCGCCGATGCGCCGCCGCCGCCGCCCGCAAGGCCGGCGCGACGAGTAATCGCCGATCGCAGACACGTCAGGACCCGCAGCAATGCGGGTCCTTTTTTACGCCCCGGTGAGCGTTACGACGCGATGCGGAAATGGAATCTCGATTCCGGCCCGGCCGAAGCCTTCGTAGAGGCGTTTAATCAAAAAGCTGCGGACGCGAAACTGATCGGTAAATTCCGGCACGCGCGTGTGGACGGTTAAGTTGATGCTCGAATCGCCGAACTCCCGAAACCGCACGAACGGCTCCATCGTTACCGGCGTTTCCGCGTCGCGCAGAGCCGCGACGGCAGCTTCGAGTGCGACCTTCTCGACGTCCTCGAGGTCGCTCCCGTAGCCGACTCCGACCGACACGGAAACGGTGAGCTGGGCATCGGGCAGGTGATAGTTCGTAAAAATCGACTGCGCCAGCTTCTCATTGGGAACCACGATCAAATTGTTAGGCAGTTCGCGAATGGTCGTCGTCCTCCAGTTGACGTCCTCGACCACGCCTTCGAAGCCGTTCTCGAGCTTGACGTAGTCGCCCGGACGCAGCTGGCGCGAAGCGACGATTTGGATTCCGGAAAAA
Organism: Candidatus Tumulicola sp.; assembly: GCA_036509155.1. Classification (GTDB taxonomy): domain Bacteria; phylum Vulcanimicrobiota; class Vulcanimicrobiia; order Vulcanimicrobiales; family Vulcanimicrobiaceae; genus Tumulicola. Next base: position 18,663 of record DATCGB010000167.1, read on the forward strand.
AGGTTTGCGAGCGTGTCCTTCAACGCGAGGGCAACGGCCAAACCGCCGACTCCCAGCGCCGTCAGCAAGGGCGTAATCGCAATTCCGAGCGAACTCAAAACGACCAGCGCGCCGACGGCGATTACGATTCCCTGGGCGACGCTTGCAAACAGCGACGCGGAAAGCAAACGTCTCTCGACGCCTCGCCCGTAGTAGCCCACCGCTCCCGATACGAAACGTGCGGCCACGTAGGTTACGGAAGCGAGAACTACTACCAATAGTACGCGTCCGACGAAGGCTTGAATGCGGCCGTTCGAATTGGAAGTCAGCAGCGCGACGTAGAGTCCGGCCGCCATCCCCCAAACGATCGCGGCGCCGTATAACGAGTGCAGGGCTACCGACAGCCAGTACGATCTTTCGACCATCCGCGCGCGCGTCACGCGACGTAAGACGATGCGGTCTGCGACGACGCCGGCGATGCCGCCGCCAGCCACCCACGCAATGAAGAAGATCGCGGGCAGGTACGGGCTAAGAGTTGCGGTCACGAAGGGGTTTGCCCGAAAACCGGGCGCGACTAAACCCCAGTAGCCGGGGATCCGGCCAAGCGAAAGATTACTGGCTAAAGCGCAGGCCCACGTCGAGATGCGTGGTGCGCGCGCGATCTTCGACCCCGGCGTACCACCGCAGGCGGTCGGAGATCGGACCCGAGATCGCTCCGTCGACGTGCTCGAACGGCTGACCGTCGAGCACGTCGCGGCGGTAAATCGCATCGATCCGCAGGGCGCTGCCGTTTTCGTAGGTGAGCCACGCGGCGTTGACGCTGGTCGGGGCGCCGATCGGATCGTATCGACTCACCAGCACCGGCACGGTCGAGTCGGCGACGGACATCGTCCAGGCGCGCAGCGAGATCGTCGGGGCGACTTGCCATGCCAACGATACGCCATCCGAAGTTACCAGCCCGTTGTCGAACCCGCTCACGTGCTGCGAAGCGGCTTCGAGCGAAACGCGCAGACGTGCGTTGTCCGAATACGATACCGTTGCCGAATAGAGCGAGTTACGGTCGTAGACCGGCGTGCCGTATCCGTCGACGGTGCCGTCGTACTGCTGCCACAGCGTCGGCAGCGTAAACGAGCCGCTCGCTTCGAGATCCGCGCTCCACTTCGAAGCTGGGAATAGCGCAAGCTGCAACGACGGCGTGGCTAGATGCGCGTTCGCCGGCGTGGACGTTCCGCCCCATCCGCCGGTATAGCCGACGCCAAAAAAGCCGACGCCGGCGGTGACGTCGTAGGCTTTCCCGGCGGCATCGATTCCCACGTCGACGCGATTTTGCATCAGCGTTCCGGCAATGCGCGGCACGCGATAGGCTTGCGCGTCGTAAATCCCGGTCGAGAGGCGGGACGAAACGTCGGCGAACGCGGCAATCGGACCGTGCGTGCGTGCTCCGGCCGTAAAGTCCGCGTCCGACCACACGTCGTCGATCGGAACGTTGCCGCTCGTCGCTTGGTAACCGCCACGATCCGTAACGAACGATGCGTGCAGGTCGACGCTCGGCTGCGCGTCGTCGAACGCCGCGCGCGCGAACGAGAAGCTTCCATCGAGCGTAGACGACGGGTTGGCATATTCGCGATATTGCGCGCTTCCGCCGCTCACCAGCAGCGTCTGCGCCGTCGAGAGCGGCAGCCGCAGCCGTGCGTCGGTACGCTGGCGCGACTCGGCATCGTTGCTGTAGGTTCCGGCGACGAAGCGCGCCGCATCCGAACCAGCGGCCAGCCGCAGGATCGTGTCGCCGCCGACCAGGCCGACGCCGGCGTCGTCGCCGTCGAAGGGATCGAGAGACACGATTCCCGATCCGGCTCGATCGCCGTACAGGAAGGCGTTGGCTGCCGACGCGATTTGACCCGATCCTTCGTATGCGGCCGGGATCGCATCGTAGGGCGACGCGCCGTACACGAAATCGTAGTTCGGAACGCCCGCATCGACCAGCAGCGCATTGGCGGGCCGCAGGCCGAGGTCGCTCAACTGCGAGCCGGGCAGCACTCCGGTCGTTTGCCGCAGCAACGTGAACGGGCGCAACGCCATCGCCGATTCGACGTGCGCGTAGGGCAGGTTCGCCAGGTCGGCGTCCGAAGGCGAATCGTCAAACAGCGCGTCGTAGCGCAAGACGAAGACCACCACCGGCTGGCCGGCTGCGACCGCGACCGTGCGCGGCGCGCAGTAGCGGCACGCAATCGTGACCGCCGCAGCCCCGCCGCCTTCCACCGAAAAGGTTCCCGCCGAATCCGTCGTGGCCGAGGCCAGCCCGGCGCCTGACGGCCCGATAAGCGTCACGCTCGCGCCCGATACGGCCGCGCCGTGCTGGTCGCGAACCGAACCGACGACTAAATCGACCTGCGCCGCGGCCGGGGCAGCGAGCAGGAAGCCGACGAGCAAAGCCGATGCCGAAAGGAAGCCGATGCGATTCACGGATTCCTTAGACCTTCGGTTATAATTGAAGGTGATGTCAAGCGTCCAGATTTCCCGGATTCTCGCTCCCATACTCCTAGCCGCGGCCCTCGTTTGCGGCGCAGTCGCCCTGACGCGGGCCGCATCTTTGACCGACCTGCTGGCCGGCCAACTGGTCGCGAGCGGATCCCCGGCGCTGCTCGAGCCGATAACGTCGGCGGGCCGCAAAGGGTGGGATTGCCGGCCCGAGCATGCGGCGGCGGCTCCCACTTGGCGCGCCGCGGGGCTGCCGGCCGGGCCGGACAGCCCGTAGGCAATGCGGGTCGCCCTCTTCACGCTTCTCTTCGCGGGTCTGGCTACGACGACGGTTCTGCCGCAGACCTATCCCATGCAAACGCCGGTTCCACGGACGACGTCGGTACCGGTCTTACGCGGCTTGGCGGTCGCCCGCGAGATCGAAGAGCGCTTTCGGATCGGTCTCGACGCCGAGGCTCGCGGCGACTGGAAGCATGCGGCCGCCGAATTCGAGCGCGTGCTCGTCCTCAACCCGCCCGAACCGAAGGGGTCGACCGCGCACTACGACCTGGCACTGGCGTACGCCAACCTCGGGCGCAACGACGAGGCGGCGCGCGAGCTGCGGACGGCCATCGGCCTGGATCCCGGTTTCTTGGCGGCGATGGCCAACCTCATTTCGGTCGACCTAGCCCGCGGCGACCTCGCCGACGCCCGCAGCGTCGCCGATCGCTACGTCGCGCTCGACCCCGACTCGGCTC
>DATCGB010000168.1:0-12137 GCA_036509155.1 Candidatus Tumulicola sp.
GTTTCACCCCGACGACGCGGTCGCGGTGCTGGGCGAAGGCGCACGGGTGGTGGTGTGCGGACCGGGAACGGCGCCGGCGATGCAGGCGGCGGTGGCCGCCGCCGCGCCTGGCGGGACCGCCGTCATGTTCACGCCGTTCGAGCCTGGCACGTCGCTGACGCTGGATGCGCAGCGCGTGTACTTTAACGACGTGCGGGTGGTCGGGAGTTACTCGTGCGGCCCGGACGATACGCGCGCCGCCTTGCGGCTGATTGCCGCCGGGGTCGTCACCGCCGCGAAGCTCGGCGCGACGCCGGTTGCGCTCGACGACGTCGCGCGCGCGTATCGCGACTTAGCCGAATCGCGCATCCTCAAGCCGATCGTCCTGTTCTAGAAACTTAGCCTTCCAAGTAGGAGACGGGCGCGGGATCGGGGAGCGGCAGGACGACGTCGTCCTTGCGGCCGGTGACGCGCCAAGCGAATACGAAGGCGCCGGCGTACATGATCGCGGCGATGAACCACGGCGCTCCAGGAATGCCGGCGGCGCGCCAGGGGCCGATGAACTGCGCAAATGCTAAGGTGAAGAGACCCGGACCGATCAGCATCGAGATGCCGCGAATCGAGCCGAGCGCGCCCTGAAGTTCGCCCTGCTCGGAGGCGCCGACGTGGCGCGTCATCAGCGACTGCGAGGTAGCGTTGTACATCGGCAGGCAGACTACGACGATCGCGACCAGAAAGACGATGCCGTCGTCGGTGCCCATGAGCGCCGTACCGGCTGCGGCGAGAACCAAACTGGCCAGCAAGACCCGCCGTTCTCCGAACTTGGCTACCACCGGTCCGACCATCGCGGCTTGATTGATCGCCGTCAGAACGCCGACGAGCGTTAACGTCAATCCGATGCTGCCGGTGCTCCAGCCGAAGACCGCGATGCAATAGATGACCCAGACGTTGGGGAAAACTTCGTGGGCGACGTAGCCGATGAAGTTCACCCACGTCAAACCCCACAGCTCGTGATGCGAACGCAGCAGCTTGAGCGATCCGAGGGGATTGGCGCGCTTCCATTCCAAGCGCCGCGTGCGCTTGTCGCGGGCGAGCGATTCGGGCAATACGAAGATGCCATACAGCGTGTTGAGCAGGCTGCACAGCGCCGCCGCCCAGAACGTCAGGCGCGGATCGATGTTGCCGACGAAGCCGCCGATGGCGGGGCCGAGAATGAACCCGAGTCCGAACGCGCTGCCGAGCACCCCGAACGCCTTGGCCCGGTTCTCCGGCGGGGTGACGTCGGCGATGTACGCGCTGGCGGCCGTCATATTGGCCGTCGCGATGCCGGAAAGCACGCGACCGGCAAACAGCCACGCGAGGTTGGGTGCGAGCGCCATGATGACGTAATCTAGGGCCGTTACGGCGTTCGAAATTAGAATTACGGGCCGCCGGCCGACTCGGTCGGAGAGCATGCCCAACAGCGGCGACGCAAAAAACTGCATGAGCGCCCAGACGGTTGCAAATATCCCGATTGCGAAGGCGGCGTCCGCCATATTCCCGCCGACGAAACTCGCGATGAGTTTTGGCAGAACCGGCCCGATCATGCCGAACGTCAGCATATCGAGCATCACCGTGATGAAGATAAACGAGGTCGCGGCCGTGCCGCGCGAGCCGATACTAAGCCGTTTCATCGATACGTTCTTTCGCGAGCGGAGCGTAATCCAACATGGACAGCCAAAGGTCGACGGCGCGATCGATTCGAGCGCGATCGTGGGTGGCGCAAAGGTCGAGCAGAAATCCGCGAAATCCGGCGATCAACATGGTTGCGAACGCGCGCGCGTCGTCGCGGTCGAATCCGGGCAGCGTCGAACAGCCTTCGAGTGCCGCGAGCCATTCCTCGACGGCGCTTTCGAGAAATCCGGGAAAGCGCGAGCGATCTTGCAGCGCGAGGCCGTACACTTCGAAGAAGAGCCGCATGAGCGGTTCCCACTGCGGATCGCTCCAGTGACGCCAAAGCATGCGGGTGATTTCGCGCGGCGACAGCGACGAGGTGAACTTGAGGTTGACCATCGTCTCGCGTTGGCGTGCCCGGCCGCGTCGAATGATCTCGACGACCAGCGCTTCCTTCGAACCGAAATAGTACAGCAGAACGCGCGGACTCGTGCCGGCGGCTTTGGCAAGCGGGCGAAGGGAAAGGTTAGCCAGGCCGTGCCGGCAGACGTAGTCGACGGCCCGCTCGAGCAGCGCGGCGCGGTGGGCCTCGTCGACGGTTCGGGGCATGCGGCCAGGTTACCATACTTGAAACGACTGTTTCAAGTATGGCCGGCAGCGGGTTAGTGGTTCTTGAAGTACTGGATGGTCGAGTTTCCGTTTTGGTCGCTGATGCGGATCCCCTCAAGGTCCGGCTTCCCGGGGCCGCAGGGGCTGACCGAGCCTTTGATCGGCGGCGAGAGCTGGGGCGTGAACGTCAGGATCGTATTGTTCGGCTCGGCCGGCACCGCCCAGCACGGCGCCGTGGCCGGCGCGGTGTACGACACGACGTCGGCCGAAAAGTAGTTCCCGTAGTTGGCCTCGTTGACCCACAGCGAGAAGCCGTCGTGCACGATCACGGGATGCTTCGGGCTGGAATGCAGGACGTCGTTGGTTTTGCCGCCCACGAGACGGACAAGCACCGTACCGGATGGGGTCGGCTGCAAGATTCGGCCGCCGTCAGCCACCGTACAAGCGACCAGCGCGAGCAGAAGAACGGGGGCGATGAGACGCAGTTGCATATGAAAAATTCTCCAGTCCATTACGTTTGGAGCCGGTTAACCCGCCAGGGTAATAGTTCGCCTGGCTGGTTGCTCCCGCCTTTAGCATCACACCTTGACAGATGTTAAGGGGAGGCTTACGCTCGAACGGTGGAGACTTTTGCCGAGCGGCTGAACGCCGCCATGGAAGAAACGCGGCTGTCGGCCGCCGAGCTGGCGGCTCGCACCGGACTAACGGAGTCGGCCATCTCGCTGCTGCGCGCGGGCCGGCGCGAACCTTCGTACCGAACGCTTCAGCGCCTGACGCCGGTGCTGCCGGCGCTCGCCGAACAGTTGGGTGAGGCATCCAGTCCCTTCGACTCGATCGAGGGGGCGATCGCCGACGTGCGCGCCGGCAAGATGGTCGTCGTGCTCGACGACGAGGATCGCGAAAACGAAGGCGACCTCGTGATGGCGGCGCAGATGGTGACGGCCGACGCGGTCAACTTCATGCGCCGCGAAGCGGGCGGGTTGATCTGCGTAGCGATGCCGGGACGGCGGCTCGACGACCTGCAGATTCCACAGATGGTCAGCGACAATACGGCACTCCACGAAACGGCCTTCACGGTGTCGGTCGAAGCGCGGGGATTGACCACGACCGGGATTTCGGCTCACGACCGCGCGGCCACCATTAAAAGACTGTTGGACCCGGATGCGCGGCCGGCCGACTTTCTGCGCCCCGGTCACACGTTTCCGTTGCGCGCGCGTGAGGGCGGGGTTCTCGTTCGCGCCGGTCAGACGGAAGCGTCGGTCGATCTCGCGCGGCTGGCCGGACTGTACCCGGCCGGCGTGATTTGCGAAATCATGGCCGAAGACGGAACGATGGAACGCTTTGACGGTTTGCGCGCGTACGCCGACCGGCACGGTCTCAAGCTGGTCGCGGTGAAGGATTTGATCGCGTATCGTATGCGCAACGAAAAACTCGTAAAGAAAGTCGCCGAGTTCGATTTGCCGACGACGAAGGCCAACTGGCGCGGCGTCGCTTACGAGACCACGATCGACGAAAATACGCACGTCGCGCTGGTCATGGGCGACATCGGCGACGGCAAAGACCTGCTGGTGCGCGTGCACTCCGAATGTTTGACCGGCGACGCGCTGCATTCGATTCGCTGCGACTGCGCGGCCCAGCGCGACGGCGCGATGGATTTGATCGCTGCGGAAGGGCGCGGCGTGCTGCTTTACCTGCGCCAAGAAGGCCGCGGCATCGGCCTGGCCAACAAGCTGCGCGCCTACGAGCTGCAAGACCGCGGCGCGGACACCGTCGAGGCGAACGTCGCGTTGGGACTCCCGGTCGACAAACGCGACTACGGCATCGGGTCGCAGATCCTGGCGGATTTGGGCGTCAAGGAGATGCGCCTAATCACCAACAACCCGCGCAAGATTTTTGGCCTCGAGGGCTACGGGCTGAAGATCGTCGGCCGTATGCCGATGCAGACGGTCCCGACGCCGTACAACCGGCACTACATGAATACGAAGCGCGCGAAGCTCGGTCACATGTTCGACGAACCGGCCGCAGCGACGTCGTGAAGAAGGACGGATCGCCCAATCGGACGCCGGCGCCGAACTGCGCCGGCAAGCGTTTCGCGATCGTCGCCGCGCGGTTTTACGGCGAGCTTGCCGACATGCTGGTCGACGGGGCGAAGCGGGCGCTGCGCGAATGCGGGGTTGCCGATGCGGACGTCGATCTGTTCGACGTGCCAGGCTGTTTCGAGTTGCCGTTAGCCTGCAGAAACCTGTTCGAAACCCAGCGCTATCACGCGCTGGTGGCGCTGGGCGCAGTCGTTCGGGGCGACACGCCGCATTTCGACTTCGTGGCCGGGCAATGCGCGCGCGGCATCATGGACGTCGAACTTGCGACCGGCGTACCGATCGGCTTCGGCGTGCTCACGACCGAAACGTTCGCGCAGGCCGAGGAACGGGCCGAGCCCAAGGGCGGCGACAAGGGCTACGAGGCGGCGATGGCGGCAGCCGCGCTGCTGCAACTCACCGCAACCGTGCCGCGGGCCGGTTTTCGCTAAGGATCGTGCGGGAACTTTCGCTCGCGCATGAAGTCGTCGCCGGCTTGAGAGTCGATTCCCGGATCGCCCGCAAGATCGTGCGCGGCTTCTTCGCGCCGTTCCGGGGACGGCTCGTTTTCTTCGGTGAGATCGTTTTCGAAAATTACGCCGTCGCGGTCGCGCGGAAAGGGCTGGTCCTTTTTATCCATCTCTCGCTTCTACCCATCTTGGATGAGAACGCGACCTTGCTTGCCTAGCCCTGGCTAGGGACCGGCCGGGTAGCGAAGGAGGGAAACTGCGGGGCTGTGGCTGAGCACGGGACGCAGTGAAGATCGTGATGAATTGGCGCGCGCCGCTGCTAGCCGTCAGCTTCGCGCTGACGGCGTGTTCGACCACTTCGTCGTCGAGCGTTCCCGCGCGAAGCGACGCGGTGCTGGCCGCGCTGTCGGCCAGCGGCGCCGGGAAGATCGAACACGTCGTGTACGTCGTCCAGGAGAACCGGAGTTTCGATAACCTCTTCCAAGGCTATCCCGGCGCCGACACCGTCGCCAGCGGGAAGAACTCGAAAGGCAAGACCATAACGCTGCAGCCACTGAGCCTCAAGGTCCGGTACGAGATCGACCACTCGGCGACGGCGATGTTCGCGGCCTGCGACGGAGCCGGCAAACTCCCCGGGACGAAGTGCCGGATGGATGGATTCGACCAAGAGCTGGCGTTCGGCAATCCCGTGCAAAACCCGCAATACGTCTACGTGCCGCACGCCGAAACGGCGCCGTACTTCGCCATGGCAAACCAGTGGGTGCTGTCCGATCGAACGTTCCAGTCGCAAGTCGACGAGAGCTTCGTCGCGCACCAGTATATCATCGCGGCGCAGGCGCATTCGAGCGTCAACGTCCCCAACGCCCAGTGGGGCTGCCCCGGAGGGAAGGACGACGTCGTTGCGACGCTCACGCACCAACGTACCTACGGGCCGGCCCAGCAGGCGTGCTTCGATTACCAGACCCTCGGCGACGAACTCGATAAAGCCGGGCTCACGTGGCGCTTTTATACGAGCAAGTACACCGTGCCGACCAGCGGCTACTGGTCGGCGTACCAGGCGGTCGACCACATCTACAACGGCCCCGACTGGAAGAAAGACGTCGTCACCCCGCAAAAAAAGTTCCTTACCGATATCGCCGCCGGGAAACTCGCGAGCTTCACGTGGATCACCCCGCTGTGCAAGGATTCCGATCACATGGCTTGCGGCGGAGGACATGGCCCGTCGTGGGTTACCGCGGTGGTGAATGCGGTTGGAAAGAGTTCGTTTTGGGATTCCACCGTCATCTTCGTGCAGTGGGATGATTGGGGCGGCCTCTACGATCACGTTCCACCGCCCCACAAGGATTACGACGGCTTAGGATTTCGCGTTCCGCTGATCGTCATTTCACCCTATGCCAAGCAGAACTACGTCTCGCACGTGCCATACGAAACGGCGAGCGTGCTGCGCTTCGCCGAAGATTTGTTCGGCTTGCCCCAGTTGGCGGCGGCCGACCGGCGTGCGACATCCCCGGCGGCCGACTGCTTCGACTTTTCGAAGAAGCCGCGCGCGTTCGTGCCGATCCAGGCGCCCTTAGGCCCGCAGTTCTTTTTGCACGAAACGAACGACGGCCATATCCCGGACTATCAATAGCCGCCAGAACGGTTGCCCGCGCCGGGCGGCGAATCTCCCGTGATGGAGTCTCGCCCTAGCGGAACGGTGACCTTTGCGTTTACCGACATCGAAGGCAGCACGCAGAGCTGGGAACGCGACCGCGCCGAAATGCAGGACGCCGTGCGTCGCCACGATGCGATCGTGCGCGCGGCGATCGCCGGACGCGGCGGCTACGTCTTCAAGACGATCGGCGACGCATTCTGCGCGGCGTTTTCGCGGCCCGCCGATGCCATAGCCGCGATGCTCGACGTGCAGAACGCCCTGACCGCCGAGGATTTTTCGGCGGTCGACGGTTTGTCGGCGCGGGCGGCCGTGCATACGGGAACCGCCGACGAGCGTGATGGCGATTACTTCGGGCCGGCGGTCAATCGCGTCGCGCGACTGTTGGCGATCGGCCACGGCGGCCAAGTGCTGGTCTCGAGCGTCACCGCTGCGATGGTCCACGGGGATCTCCCCGCGCAGGCGACCCTCGACGATCTCGGAGAGCATCGGCTCAAGGACCTCACGCGGCCCGAGCGCGTCTACGAGCTGCGCGCACCCGGGCTTCCCACCGGCTTCCCGCCGCTGCGCTCGCTGAGCGGACTCACGACCAACCTGCCGCTGCAGTTGACGTCGTTCGTCGGGCGCGAGACGGAAATTGCCGAGGTCGCCGCGTTGGCACGCACCAACCGGCTGGTAACGCTGGTTGGCTCCGGCGGTGTCGGAAAAACGCGCACCGCGCTGTACGTCGCGGCCCATCTGCTCGAGGGTACGAGCGATGGCGTCTGGCTGGTGGAGCTCGCGCCGCTCGCAAGCGGCGATCATATTGCGTCGGTCGCAGCGCGCGCGTTAGACGTCACGCTGCCGGCCGATGGCGAACCGCTCCAAGCTCTCGTAGCCGCGCTGCAAGCGAAGCGAGCGCTGATCGTTTTCGACAATTGCGAGCATCTGCTCGAACCCGTTGCGACCGTCGTCGCGGCGCTTCTCAACGGCTGCCCGAACGTGAACGTGCTGGCGTCGAGCCGCGAGGCACTCGACATCGCGGGCGAACGGGTGTATCGGCTGCCGTCGCTGGACGTTCCGAACGAAAGCGCCTTGGAAGGCTTGCACGCGGTCGACGCGATGAGGTGGCCCGCGATCGGTCTGTTCGTCGAACGCGCCAGCGCGGCGAACGCGGAGTTCGCGCTCACCGACGAAAATATGCCGGCCGTCGCGGAGGTCTGCCGGCGGCTCGATGGAATTCCGCTGGCGATCGAATTGGCCGCTTCCAGAATGGCGGTTTTAGGCGTTAAGCAGCTTTCGGAAAAACTGAACGAGCGCTTTCGCGTGCTGACCGGCGGGAGCCGAAGTTTGCTGCCGCGCCAGCAAACGCTCCGGGCGCTGATCGACTGGAGCTACGACTTACTGAGCGAGCCGGAGCGGGCCGTCCTCCGGCGCTTGTCGGTATTCTCCGGCGGATGGACGCTTGCGGCCGCCGCGGCCGCATGCGCCGACGACGATCTGGACGAGTGGCAAGTCTTCGACCTGCTGGCGGCGCTCGTATCGAAATCGCTCGTGGTCGTCGAGTCGATCGGCGACGACCGGCGATACGAGCTGTTGAATTCGATTCGCGAGTATGCCCGCGAACGTCTGGGTGCGTCGAACGAGGCCCCCGACATCGCCGCCAAGCACGCGCGTTACTACGCCGCCCTACTGGGCGAGCTGGCGTCGTTGGTGGAGGCTTTGGAGGACGAACGGTGGCAGGGCGCGGTCGTGCCGGAGATCGATAACGTGCGAACGGCCCTGGACTGGACGATCGTTCGGGACAACGATCGGGAGACCGGATTGACGCTGCTTTCGCATATCGAGTGGCCGGAGCTGGTTACGACGCCGCACGAAGCCGTCAACTGGTTCGATGCGGCGGCACGAGGAGCGAATACGTCGGAAGGCGGCGTGACGAGCGCGCGCGTGTGGCGTCATCTCGCGCGCTTGCAATGGCTTGTGGGACGTCCGATGTCCCAGCGCGAGCGGACGGCAACCGACGCGTTGGCCGCGGCGCGCGCGTCGTCGGACCCGAACGAAATCGCGCACGCGCTGGCAAACGTCGCCATCTATCATCGCGATGCCGAGCGGTTCGGCGACGCGGAACCGCTGTTCGTCGAAGCCTACCGCAACGTCGCCGGCCTTTCCCGGCTGACCGCCAACGCTATTTTGCGCAACTGGGCGATTAGCAATCTCCAGAGCGGCGACGTGGACGGCGCGCGGCGGCGCTTCACCGAAGTAGCCGAGCGCGAGCGTCCGGGCAGCGAGGCACACGCGAGCGCTCTGCTCAATCTCGGCGAACTCGAATTTGCGCTTGGAAACGTCGATGCCGCGCGAACCGCGGCGCGCGAAGCGCGGGCGACCTACGCGCGTCTGGGTGCCGCGCCGCTGGAGCTGGCCGTCTGCAATCTGGCGGCGTACGCCATGGCGGTAGACGACTTGCGCGAAGCCCGCGACCGGCTGCGCGAAGCTGCCGCGCTGATGAAACGCTCGGGGACGCGTTGGCGGGTTACCGCCCTGGAGCACCACGCGGTTCTGGCCGGGTTCCTGGGCGACACCGAACGCGCGGCCACGCTGCTGGGTTTCACGGACGTTCATTATGCCGGCGAGAATACGCGCCAACGAACCGAGCGGCACGGCTACGATCGCCTCATTCGGCTCCTCGCGCAAACGTACGAAGGCCACGAAATCGAACGCTTCATGAGCGTTGGGGCTCGACTAACCAGCGAGCAGGCGATTGAGTATGCGGTGGCGATAAGCCAAGCCATTCCACCCGGCGGCGACGCCGCCGAATAGAAAGCGGTACTATATGTCGAATGCCTCTCTCGGTCAAGCGGCCGACCATCTTCATGCCCATGCGCGATCGATCGACGAGCTTCACGGTAAGCTTGCAGCTATGCCGGGCGTCGACGCCCACAAACTCCAAAGCGCGGTCGATCGGTACAAGGCTGCCCATCAGCAGTTCCACGACGACGCGTTAGGCTGCATGAACTAACGGCTATCGCGCCGTACCGCGCAGCGCCGTTTCGATCGCAAGCCCGTTCGGAACGCCTAGACCGGTGCACGGATTCCATCCAGCGGCGGCTTCATAGCGCCCGTTGCTTCCTTCGGTAACGGCGCCGAAGAGCGCGTCGCCGGATTGCGCGTACAGGATCGGCAAGAAGAAGCCCGGCGCGAAGCCCAAGCGTTGATGTATCCGCGCGACCAACGCCGACCACACGGGCGCCACGGCGCTCGTGCCGCCGATCGCGAGTTCGACGCCGTTCATCACGACGTAATAGCCAGGTGATTGCTGCGCCGCAACGTCGGGAACGCCCCGGCCCGGCGGCACTCCGTAGTAGGCCCCCGCAGCGCGAGCGGCGTCTTGCCAGACGGGGACCTCGAATCGCTCGCTAAAGCCGCCGCCGGTTTGTTCCCAGGCGCGTTCCGGCGCGCCGTCGCTCGGGATGACCGTCGCCCCGCAAGCCATTGCGAACGGGCTGGAAGCCGGTGCCAACACGTGGGGAACACCGTCGTAGTCGAGTTCGGCACCGTTGTCCCCCGACGAACAGAGCACGCTCACACCCAAAAAAGCGGCGGCCGCGAGCAGGTCGTCCAGAACCTTCAGTGCGACGGGCGTCCACAGGTGCTCCGGCCATCCGTAACTTACCGACAGCACCGAGGGCGCGTACTCTTCGTCGAAGAGTGCGTCGCGAACCGCGTCCAGAAACCCGCGTTCGTCGTCGGGCGCTTCGTACACCACGATGCGGGCGCCGGGCGCCAGCGAAGCGATGATTTGCACGTCGAGCGCAGCTTCGAGATCTTTGGTGGTCGCATGTTCGCGCTCGACGGCGGCGCCGTCGACGCGTTTGACGATGGGCTGCCCGGGCGTAACCCCCTGCGCGGCCATGCACTGGTCGAAGTCGTTGGTTTGAAAACGGCCGCGCAGCTGCAGGATGCCGATCGTCCGGCCGCTGCCATCGGCATCGGGAAAACGATATCGCCGCGCGACTTGCGCCGCCAGCAGCGGCGTCGCGTGCCGCTCGAGGGTGGCGATCTTGCGCGAGCGCGGCCACTGGTGCAGGCCGAAGATTCCGCTGACGACGGCGGCGATATCGGGAGGAACGTGCAGCGCGCGCGACCGATGACGGAAACGCCGTTTGCCGGCATCTTCGAAGACGGCTACGGTCGCTCCGAAGGCGTGAATCATTCGTTCGATCGGGCCGGCGATGTCGACCGACCTCCAGTGCGAGGCGCAAACCGTGAGCTCGAAGCTCTCGCAGTAACGTCGCAGCAGGTCGACATCGGCCGGATCCGCTCCGGTTTGTCGCGCGAAGGTTTTTCGATCGGTGTAGGTTCGGCCAGCCGGAAGGGTCGCACCGAGCGTTCGGGCCCCCCCGACATCGATGGTGCCGCCGGGTCGCGGACGCAGCCAGGCCGTCAAGCGGACGTCGACGTCGGCGCCTAACGACTCGGCATGGCGGCTGTTCGGCCAAATCTGCCGTTCCGTCCCCGGGATCGGAACGCGTTCGCCGCTCACCGGGCGAGATATTCGATGCCGGCCTTTTCCAAAATCGTCTTGCCTCGACCGGTCAGTATAAAACGTTCGAACGCGTTCGCCTGGGCGGGGTGAGGCGCGGCCCGCATCGTCGCCAGCGTATACGTTATCTTGCCGTTCATCGCGGCCGCGCCCGGGAGCGGAACGAAATGCAAACCTCGAGCCACCGCTTCGGTCTTGTAGAAAAATCCGACGTCTGCCTGGCCGGTATCGATGCGCACTAGCAGATCTTCCTCGGGGAAGATTTGTTCGTCGTTTTCAGGCGCCCCGAGGATCGCCCGTTCGCCCGCGGCGCCGGCGAGAATCGTCATCGCTTCGATAGTGTACGTGCCCTTGGGATCCAGCTTGGGGTCGGTTCGCCCGATCGACAGTCCCCGTTCGGAGATGGCGTCGAGCAGCGACGTCTTTCCGGCCGCCACGCGTTCGAAAAGGCCGGCTCGGCGGGATGTGTCGCTCCAGCCGATTCCGAGCGTGGTCGTCGCAAACGTCGTCGCGTGCGCGACCTTCGTACCGAGCCCGACGACCAGCGCCGGATCGACGCTAATGAAGACGTCGGGATTCTTTGCGCTCGACGCGATAAGATTGGCCAGCATCTTGCTCCCGGCGCCTTGACCTTGAAAGTCGACGCCTTGAGCCGCCAGCGCCGCTTTTATCGGTCCTTCCATCGGCGTAACCAGCGACCCCGCGTACAACACCGACACGACGCCTCCGCCGGCCGCAACGGCCGCAGCATATGTGACCGTCATCGCCGCAGCCAAGGCCAACCAAACGCGACCGTTTCTCGTCGACACCACCCCACGTTTCGAAGCCACGATATAAGCTCCTGGAAAGTCTTTAGCGGCAGCTGGGTACGGCGGCCGTGATCGTCGTGGATGCCACGTCTTCGGATCGCGCGATAACGTACTGACCGATGGTTACGGCTCGCGCCAGCTTATCGTACAGGGGCGTTAGGCCGCCGGGGCCGTTCAACGACGCGACGAGTGCGGGGTTCTTGAGGGTCGGATCGTGCGGATTGCTGTGTGCCTCGAGCGCATCGACCTGGCTTTGCCCGAATGAGGCGCCGCCCGACGAACCCGCGCCGGGAGATTGGTTGAAAAACTCGTTGCTGAGAAACGTCTCCGACGATCCGTATTTCGCTGGATCGAGCGTGCCAAATCGGAAAG
>DATCGB010000169.1:0-5013 GCA_036509155.1 Candidatus Tumulicola sp.
GTGGCATTGAACCGCACGCCGCCGCCGGCCGCCGGGCACGCGCTGTTCGGCGCGGCGCTGGCGCTGATCGGCGGCCTGGCGATGGCGGTCTATCTGACGTTGGTACGCGACGTCCGCGGAGCGCTCGACACGCGGACGATCGTGACGCATACCTACACGTGGGCGGCCATCGTCCTGACGGCGGCTGCCCTTTTCGCTCGCCAGTCGCCGCCGGCACTCGCCGATCCCGCGGCGTGGGGCGGCATCCTGGCGATGGCGCTGGTCTCGCAGCTTCTCGGTCACACCGCCATCAACGCCAGCCTGCGCTGGTTTTCTCCCAGCGCGGTCTCCTTCACCACCTTGCTCGAACCGATCGCGGCCGCCGCGCTGGCGTTGATCGTTTTCGGCGAAGCGTTGTCGCCCGGGCCGCTCGCCGGCGGCTTCATCCTGCTCGTTGCGATCGGGGTGGTCTTGCGCGAAGACCGGCCTAGGATTGGCGGCGACCAAAGCCCTGATTGGCCCGGTCCACCCAGAAGGGATTGGCCCGGCACGCGGAATGGTGACCGGCTATGACGACCTTCCTTCAGGATCCCGATCCCGCCGAAACCCAAGAGTGGCTGGAGGCGATGCGCGGCGTCGTCACGGTGGAAGGGCCCGACCGCGCGCGCGAACTGATCGGGCGAATCGTCGACGAAGCCCAACGCGGCGGGGCACACGTTTCGCTCGGACTCGAGACGCCCTACGTCAACACCATTCCGGTCGAAATGCAAACGCCGATGCCCGGCGATCGCAAACTCGAAGCGAATCTCCGCCACTACGTGCGCTGGAACGCCTTGGCGATGGTCGTCCGCGCGAACAAAGTGACTTCCGAACTCGGCGGCCACGTCGCCAGCTTCGCGTCCGCGGCGACGCTCTACGACGTCGGCTTCAATCATTTCTTTCGGGCGCCGTCGGAAACGTTCGGCGGCGATCTCGTCTTCTTGCAAGGACACTCCTCGCCCGGATTTTACGCGCGCGCGTTTCTCGAAGGACGCATCACCGAATCGCAGCTCGAAAACTTTCGGCAGGAAGTCGACGGCAAAGGTCTTTCGTCGTATCCGCACCCGTGGCTGATGCCGGAATTTTGGCAGTTTCCGACCGTGTCGATGGGTCTTGGGCCAATCATGTCGATCTACCAGGCGCGCTTCATGCGGTACTTGCAAGATCGCGCCTTGATGCCAGCGCAAGAGCGCAAGGTTTGGGCGTTTCACGGCGACGGCGAGATGGACGAGCCCGAGTCGCTCGGCGCGATCTCGCTAGCCGGGCGCGAAAAGCTCGACAACCTCATCTGGGTGATCAACTGCAACCTGCAGCGGCTCGACGGCCCGGTTCGCGGCAACGGCAAGATCATCCAAGAACTCGAACGCGTCTTTAAGGGCGCCGGCTGGAACGTCATCAAGGTCGTCTGGGGCAGTAAGTGGGACCGACTACTGCGCGAGGACGTTAGCGGGCGGCTCGTCGAGTTGATGACCGAATGCGTCGACGGCGACTATCAAACGTTTAAATCGCGCGACGGAAAATTCGTACGCGAAGCGTTTTTCGGGCGCTACCCGGAGACGGCCGCGCTGGTCGCCGACTGGACCGACGACGAAATTTGGGCGTTGCAGCGGGGTGGCCACGATTCGCTAAAAGTCTACACCGCGTACAAGAGCGCGGTCGAACACCGCGGCCAACCCACCGTCGTACTGGCGATGACCATCAAAGGCTATGGCATGGGCGTCGCCGGCGAGGCGCGCAACATCGCGCACCAAGCCAAGAAAATGGAAGTCGAGGCAATGCGCGCGTTTCGCGATCGATTCGACATTCCGGTTCCGGATTCCGAGATCGAAAAAATCCCGTTCTACAAGCCGGCCGACGACAGTCCCGAAATGCAGTATCTTCGCGAGCGCGTGGCGGCCTTGGGCTCCGTTCCCCAGCGCCGCCGGAAGTCGGCAGCGCTGGCCGCACCCGAACTCGCGGCCTTCGAGCCGCAGCTCAAAGCGACCGGCGAACGCGAGATTTCGACGACCATGGCCTTCGTGCGGATCCTCAACACGATCGTGCGCGATCCGGCAATCGGCCCGCGCGTCGTGCCGATCGTCGCCGACGAATCGCGCACGTTCGGCATGGAGGGGATGTTCCGCCAGCTGGGCATTTACTCGTCGGTCGGCCAGCTCTACCACCCGCAAGATGCCGAGCAGCTGATGTGGTATCGCGAAGATAAACTCGGGCAAATTCTGCAGGAAGGCATCAACGAAGCCGGCGCATTCTCGTCGTGGATTGCGGCCGGAACGTCGTATTCGAATCACGACCTTCCGATGATTCCTTTCTACGTCTTTTATTCGATGTTCGGGTTTCAACGCATCGGCGATCTGGCGTGGGCCGCCGGCGACAGCCGCACGCGCGGCTTCCTGCTGGGCGCGACGTCGGGACGCACGACGCTCAACGGCGAGGGCCTGCAGCACGAAGACGGCAGCAGCCAAGTCGCGGCTTCGTTCATTCCGAACTGCAAGAGCTACGATCCGACCTACGGGTACGAAGTCGCCACGATCATTCAAGACGGCCTGCGACGCATGCTGACCGATCAGGAAGACGCGTACTACTACATCACCCTGCTCAACGAAAACTACCCGCATCCGGCGATGCCCGAGGGCTCCCGCGAAGGCATTCTCCGCGGGATGTATCTCCTGCGCGATGGCGGCGACCAAGGCAAGGACGAGCCGCGCGTGCAGTTGTTCGGCTCGGGCGCGATCCTGCGCGAGGTGCTCGCGGCCGCCGACTTACTCGAAAAAGATTGGAACGTGCGCAGCGACGTGTGGAGCGTGACCAGCTTCAACGAGCTGCAGCGCGACGGCGTCGCGGCGCGCCGCTGGAACATGCTGCATCCGCAAGAAACGCCGCGCCGCTCGTTCGTCGAAGAGTCGCTGGCCGGCCGTCGCGGCCCGGGCGTCGCGGCCACGGATTACGTTCACGCGTTCGCCGAATCGATTCACCCGTTCGTCGGGCGACGGTACCTGACGCTCGGGACCGACGGCTACGGGCGCAGCGATTACCGGCGCAAGCTGCGCGAGTTTTTTGAAGTCAATCGCCATTTCGTGACCCTGGCCGCGCTCAAAGCGCTGTCCGAAGAAGGCGCCGTGCCCGTTGCGGCGGTTTCCAAAGCGATCGCGAAGTATCACATCGACCCCAACAAGCCCAACCCGATCACCGTTTAAGAAAGATCCGAAAACCGTGAGCGACCCGATCGACATCCGCGTCCCCGACATCGGCGACTTCAAAGACGTTGTAGTGATCGAGGTGCTGGTCAAACCCGGCCAAACGATCGCCAAGGAAACGCCGCTGCTCGTTCTCGAGAGCGAAAAAGCGTCGATGGAAGTGCCGTCCAGCGCCGCCGGGACGGTCCGCGACGTCAACGTTCGAGTCGGCGACAAAGTCTCGCAGGGCACGGTCGTTCTCACGCTCGACGGCGCGGCGCCGGCCGCCGGCAGCGAAGCGCCTGCGCAGCAGCCGGAACGGCCGGCCATCGCGCCGGCCCCCGCGCCCGTCGCGGCGCCCGCGCCGCAGCCGCACGGCGACGGGATCGTGCACGCGAGCCCCGCCATTCGGAAGTTCGCGCGCGAACTCGGCGTCGATCTTCAAGGGCTGGGCGGCAGCGGTCCGCGCGGACGGGTCACGCGCGACGACGTGCAAGGCTTCGTCAAATCGGCCCTCCAGCGCGGCGGGGGCGCGGGCGGCGGAGCGATTCCCGGCGGGCTGCCGCCCTGGCCGAGGGTCGACTTCGCGCAATTCGGCCCGGTCGAACGCCGGCCGCTCTCGCGCATCAAAAAACTTTCCGGACCGAACCTGCATCGCAACTGGGTGCAGATTCCGCACATCACCAACTACGATCGCGCCGACGTCACCGATCTCGAAGCGTTTCGCAACGAGGTCAACGCCGAACAAGGTAAACGCGGCGGACCCAAGCTGACGATGCTGGCGTTTCTGATCAAGGCGGCGGTTGCGGCGCTGACGCGCTTCCCCGAGTTCAACGCCTCGCTCGACGGCGACGAGCTGGTCTACAAGCAGTATTACAACGTCGGTTTCGCGGCCGACACGCCCAACGGTCTGGTGGTTCCGGTTTTGAAGAACGCCGACGGCAAGGGCCTGTTGGCGATCGCCGCCGAGACGGCCGAGCTGGCCGGCAAAGCGCGCGACGGAAAACTGGCGCTCGGCGACATGCAGGGCGGCACGTTCACGATCTCGTCGATCGGCGGCATCGGCGGCACGGCCTTCACCCAAATCGTCAACGCTCCCGAAGTCGCCATCCTCGGTGCGGTTCGCGCGTCGGTCGAACCGGTGTGGGACGGCGCGGATTTTGCGCCGCGCCTGATGCTGCCGATCAGCGTCAGTTACGACCACCGCGTGGTCGACGGCGCCGGCGCCGCGCGCTTTCTGGTCTATCTCAGCTCGCTGCTGGCGGACTTTCGGCGCGCCGCGCTATGAGGCGACTGACGATCCTTGGAAGCGCGAGCCGGAGCGCGACGATCACCACGAGCGGAACGAGAATCAGGCTGCGGCTGTTGGCCTTGGCCGCGAAGACTATCCCATTTGACAGAAAGATCAGCGTCCCCGGCCGACGCGAGGGTCGCCCGGGTCAGCCCCCAGCGCAGGTCGGCAACCGAGAGGGTCGCCCAGCGGTCGCGCAGTCCGATCCACAGCATTCCCGCGAGCAGCGCGTACACGACCCCGTAGCTGACCAACCACAACTGCACGGCCACCGTCGGTCGATCCTCGGTCACGATAAAGTGCAGGCTGATCTGCTGAAAGTACACCATCAGCACGAGGCTGCCGAGCATCGCGACGTTCATCACCACCGTCAGCGTACTCAGCGTGAAAAACGTCTTGAACAAACGCTGATGAATCCACCAGACGATCGCGATCAGGACGAACGAAACCGCAAATCCCGCCGTTCCCGGGCCGATCGACGAAAACTCCGCCGCCGTTTTAGGAATGAACAGGTT
The DNA here is from genome assembly GCA_036509155.1 of Candidatus Tumulicola sp. GTDB lineage: Bacteria > Vulcanimicrobiota > Vulcanimicrobiia > Vulcanimicrobiales > Vulcanimicrobiaceae > Tumulicola. The sequence goes on from DATCGB010000169.1 coordinate 4,998, forward strand.
GATGCCCATCTCGGCG
>DATCGB010000170.1:0-4524 GCA_036509155.1 Candidatus Tumulicola sp.
CGAGCACCGCGAAGAGCGCGCACGCGAACCCGAAAAACACGGCGATGCCGCCGATCCGCGGGGTCGGCACGTCGTGAACGCGCCGATCGTCTTCGATCGGATCGATGACCCCCAGATGGGTCGCCATTCGCACGATCAGCGGGGTCGCCAAGGACGTGACGGCCACGGCGATCGCGAACGTCACCAGGTAGATGACGCCCGCGGTCCAGCCGGAGCTATTCATCCGCGCGCGCCCTCGAGCGTCGCGTAGCGGACCAGCGCCACGCCGGCCTCGGCCAGCAGCACTCCGGCAATCGCGTCCGGATAACTGCCGTCGTACACGATCTTTTTCACGCCCGCGCTGATCAGAAGCTTCGAACAGTTGACGCAGGGCTGGTGGGTGCAATAGGCGGTGGCGCCCTCCAGGCTGACGCCGTGCAGCGCTCCCTGAACGACCGCATTCGCTTCGGCGTGAGTCGCGCGCGCGCAGTGTCCGTCTACCAGCGTGCAGCCGACCTCGGAGCAGTGCGCGACGCCGCGCGGCGCGCCGTTATAGCCGGTCGTCAGAATGCGATGTTCGCGAACGAGCACGCAGCCCACCGCCGCGCGCGGACACGTCGACCGCGTGCTGACGGTGTGCGCGATCTGCATGAAGTACTGGTCCCAGCCGGGTCGGATCAAGTTACGAGCCTACGGTACGTCGAAGCGGGCGGTGAGCTCGCGGACGCGCCCGCGCAGCGCGTCCAATTTCGCGCGCACTTCGATGTCGGCGAGACCCTCGACGACGATCCGCGCCACCTCGCGGCATTCGTCCGTGCCGAAACCGCGGCTGGTGATCGCCGGCGTCCCGATGCGTATGCCGCTGGCGACCATCGGTTTTTGAAGGTCGAATGGAATGGCGTTTTTGTTGACGGTAATGTCGATCTCGTCGAGATAGGCCTCGGCCGCCTTCCCGGTAAGCCCCTTAACCGACACGTCGACGAGCAGCAGGTGCGTGTCCGTACCGCCGCCCACCAGCCGCAAACCGGCGCGCGTGAACTCGTCGGCCATCGCACGGGCGTTGTCGATGACTTGGCGCTGGTACGTCTTGAAATCCGGGCGCAGCGCTTCGCCGAACGAAACCGCTTTGGCCGCAATCGTATGCATCAGCGGACCGCCCTGAATGCCGGGGAAAACGCTCTTATCGATCGGTTGCGCCCACTTCTGCGCGCACAGAATGATCCCGCCGCGCGGGCCGCGGAGCGTCTTGTGGGTAGTCGACGTGGTGAAGTCGGCGATCGCCACCGGCGACGGATGCAGCCCGACGGCCACCAGCCCGGCGACGTGCGCCATATCGACCAGCAGCGTCGCGCCGATTTCGTCGGCGATCTCGCGAAATGGCGCGTACTCCATCGTGCGCGGGTAAGCGCTCGCGCCCGCCACGATCATCTTCGGCCGATGCTCGCGCGCCAGCGCCCGGACCTCGTCGAAATCGATCAGCTCGGTCGCGCGGTTCACACCGTATGCGACCGCGTGATAGAGCTTTCCCGAAAAGCTCACCTTCGTGCCGTGCGTTAAGTGACCGCCGTGAGCCAGCGACATTCCCAGCACCGTATCGCCGGGCTGGAGCTGCGCCATGAATACCGCCATGTTCGCCTGAGCGCCGGAATGCGGCTGAACGTTGGCGTGTTCCGCACCGAAAAGACGCTTGAGCCGGTCGATCGCCAGCCGCTCCGCTTCGTCGACGAACTCGCAGCCGCCGTAATAGCGTTTGCCCGGATACCCCTCGGCGTATTTGTTGGTCATCACGCAGCCCATCGCTTCGCGAACCGCGCGGCTGGCGTAATTCTCCGACGCAATCAGCTCGAGATTGTTCTTCTGACGGCGCTCTTCGCCGACGATCGCCGCAAAAATCTCCGGGTCTTCGGCTTCGATGCGGCTGGGTGTGAGAATGTCCATGATGCGTGTCCCCGCCTTTACGGCTTAGGAATAAGGTCTCTGGGCGTTTGGGCGTCGGTTATCGCACCGGCCTCGATCGCTTTGAGCGTGCGCTCGCGCTGCCGATCGCCAAAGTCGAAAAGCTGTTCGGTTCGAAACGCGTGCCGCCCGCCGTCGAACGGCGTCTCCAAGAAAATATCCAGCATCCGTTCGATCATTTCCCAACCGGTCAGCCGCTCCGAAAACGCGATCACGTTGCAGTCGTTGTGACGGCGCGCGAGTTCGGCCGAATACGGTTCGGCCACCGGCGCGCAACGGATGCCGGGAACTTTGTTGGCGGCCATCGCGATCCCCAAGCTGGAACCGCACACGACGATGCCGCGGCCGGCCTGTCCGCTGGCCACCGCCTCGCCGACGGCGTAACCGTACTGCGGATAATCGACCGGCGTCGCGTCGTGCGTTCCGAAGTCGAGCACGTCGTGACCTTTGTCGCGCAAGATCTGCGCGATGCGGTCCTTGTATTCGAAGCCGGCGTGATCGGCGCCAACGGCAATTCTCATGTTTCTCCAAGGGGCGGCGTGAAGGCGGTCGAACCACGGACGCCGATGAAGCTGGCTTGCGCGAGCAGCGCGCTGGACCGTTCGTTCGAGCGCGGCGACCTCACCCAACTCGAATTTCTCGATCTATGCGCGCACGAGCTGGCTTGCGACGGCGTCGTGTTGGACGTGCGGCACTTTCCGCGAATCGACGACGACTACCTCGCGCAGGTCAAGAAGATGGCGGCCGACCGGGGCCTAACGGTTGCGGCCGTCGCCGGCACGGCCTTTTTCGCGGCCGCCGAGGAGACGATGGCCGGCGTGCTCCGGATTGCGGTCGCGCTCGGCGCGCCGCTCGTCGCAGGCGTGCTGGCGCGCGAAATCGACTGCCCCTGGAGCCAACAGCTCGCGCGCCTAAACGCCGCCACGTCGCTCGCCAAAGCGGCCAACGTCACGCTCGCCGTTCGCAACGCCCCCGGGACGTTTGCGGCCGGCACGCACGACTGTAAACGCGTCGGCAAGGAAGCCGATTCGGCGTGGCTGCGGTTCGGCCCCGAACCACGCGCCTTCGACGCGGCCAGCGATCCCGTGGAGCTTGCCGCCAACACCGTCTTGCTGTGGAGCAATGTCGGGACCGAGACCGAGCGTTCCGTCGACGATTTGATCCGTGGCTTTTCGTCGTTTCGCGGTCATCTTGCCCTCGACGAGCCGTCCGGCGACGCGACGCTTGCCGACGTGCGCGTGTCGATGCGGTCTTGGCGAATCGCGCTGGGCGCGATCGAACGCAACCGAACGTAACGAAAGCGCCGCGTGCTGGGCGAACGTTTTGAAAGCGAGATTCGCGCGCAGCCCGGCGTCTGGCACCGGCTCGCGCAATCCGACGGAGCGGCCCGGCTGGCGCGCGCGATCGCGGGGCGCGACGTCCTGCTGATCGGCAGCGGCAGCTCGCTGTTTGCGGCGCGGCTTGGCGCGTTCGCGCTTCGCCGGCAGGGCGTTCGCGCGCACGCCCTGGCCGCAACCGAAGCGCCGCTCGATACCGCGACCTATCGCGACGGGGTGGTCGTCGCCTGTTCGCAAAGCGGCGAATCCGACGATCTGCTGCACGCGCTGGACGCGCTGCGCCCGCGTTCGCTCGTCGCGCTAACCAACGGCGCGGACTCGACGCTGGGAGAACGCGCGACGACCGTCATCGACGTCGGCGCCGGAACCGAACTCGCCGTACCGGCCAGTAAAAGCGTCGGGGCGACCGTGGCGATGCTCCTGTGGACCGCCCAACTGTTCGAACGCGAACGCGACGACGACGGGTGTGCGCGCGCGCTCGACGCAGCCGCGCGGCACGTGGCCTCGTGGCTCGACGGCCCCGGCGTCGAAACGGTGCGCGAGGCTGCGCGCCGCATCGCTCGGCAACGCAGCGTGATCGTTTTAGGCAGCGGTTACGGACTGTCGATCGCGCACGAGGCGGCGCTCAAGCTGAAGGAAGCCAGTTACGTTCACGCGGAGGGATTTGCGGCCGGCGAGTTCGTTCACGGAAGCGCCGCAATTCTAGACCCGTCGTGTGCGATCGTCGGCATCGTCGACGATCTTTCACGTCACGTCATCGAACGCCCGATGCGGGCGGCGGAGCGAGCCGGCAGTTCGTGTTACGTCCTGGGCGCGCCGCTGGCCGGCGTTCCCTTGCTCGGCCCGGACGGGGCCGGCACCTTCGGCGCGCTGTCGTCGCTGGTGGGCGCTCAAGCAATCGCGCTCTTCGTCGGACGCGCGCGCAACGTCGACAGCGACGCGCCCCGCGGCCAGTCCAAAGTTCTCTTCGACGAATCGGAATAGCGCTCAACCGCATGTAGCGTCTTCCGCACCTGGTAATCGAACCTGCTCTCGCAGGTGGGTGCGGCCCGGGCGCCGGTCCGGCAGGCTACAAACCCAAGCCGGCCCGTCGTATCCGGAGCTGATGCTCCCTAGGTGTCATTTATCGGCTCGGCACCTAAGCACGGTGCGCGCCACGCGCAGTCGAGCCCTTCTACCGTACCACTGGGGTCAAGACTTGATTTTCGCCCCCGTTCGTGCTAGGAGCGCTAGTCGAAGCGTTGCCGTTCGG
>DATCGB010000171.1:0-7115 GCA_036509155.1 Candidatus Tumulicola sp.
TTAACGAAACCCTCGAGGCCCACATCCGCTTGGGCGTCGATCCGAAGAAGAGCGATCAAAACGTTCGCGGCACGGTGCTATTGCCGCACGGTACTGGCCGAGTCGTCCGAGTTATCGCCTTCGCGAAGGGCGATAACGCCAAGGTCGCTCAGGAAGCCGGCGCCGATCACGTCGGAGATCAGGATTTGATCGATCGCGTTAAGGCGGGCTTTTCGGAATTCGACGTTGCCGTGGCGACGCCCGACATGATGGCGCAAGTCGGTAAGGAGCTAGGGCGAATTCTCGCACAGAAAATGCCCAACCCCAAAGCCGGTACGGTAACGCCGAACGTCGGCGTGGCAATCCGCGACATCAAGGCGGGTAAGGTGGAATTTCGCCTCGACAAGAGTGGCATCATTCATACGATCGTCGGCAAAGCCAGCTTCGACGAGCACCATCTGATCGAAAACGTCGCGACGCTGCTCGACGCGATTATTCGGGCGAAGCCTGCCGCCGCAAAGGGCACGTACCTCCGCGGGGTGACGTTGACGAGCACGATGGGTCCGGGAGTTAAGGTGGACCCGAACCGAATCAAAGCTACGGCGTAAAATCGTCGCCGACGCAAGCTCGGTGACACACTACAGAAAGCGTACTTCCCCCGAGCGTAGATCGTAGACGCTGCCGGCGATGACTAGCAATTTCGTCGCCACCGCCGCCGCGACGATCGCGGAGCGTTCGGTCAAGGCGCCGACGGCGTCGTGAACGTTTCGCAAGATCGCGTTGTGTGCCCAATCGCCGGGCTCACCTCTCGTATCTCTTACGGCTGGCTCGATCGCGCGTACTAGGCCCATGATGTGCCCCGGTTGCGTCGTGCCGTCCTTGACGTATCGGAGGGTGGCGTCGACGGCGCCGCACGAGCTGTGCCCGAGTACCACGATAAGCGGCGTATGCAACGCCTCGATGGCGTACTCGATCGAACCTAGCCCATCGTCTGTTACGAAATTTCCGGCAACGCGCACGATAAACAGATGGCCGGGAATTTGATCGAAAATCGTCTCGGCGGGAGCGCGCGAGTCCGAACAGCCAAGAACGACGGCGAACGGGCTCTGTCCGGACGTCAGTTCCAGACGCCGGGCGGTCAGAGATCCTGAAAAAACTTTGCCGTCGATGAATCGGGCGTTTCCCTCTTTGAGAAGTGCGAGGGCCTGCGCGGGCGTACTCGCCGCCGGAATCGGCCCCGTCGCGGGCCCCGCGGAGACGTCCTCGCTCACGTTCGCGCCCAAGTCGGGGCCAGCGGAGTCCCGGCGACGGTCGCCGACGACTTGCGGTAAAGCGCCATTTTGGGGTTGATTGGTCTTGCACCAGGGCGAAACCTGTGGTAATCTACGCGAGGCTCCGAAGACCGTAGGTGGCCGTTTGGCCTTAATCTTTCGCTCTCTAACATACGCCTAGAAAGAGACGCGAAGGCCTGCCGAGGACGTGATACGCGGCCCACACGACAAAGTTTGCGCGAACGACGCGTGCGTGAACTTTGCGAGGACCGACGAAGCGCCCTCCGGACGGATGGAGCGCTTTTTGCGTCTTACAGGTACTTCAGAAAGAAACCGAATGCCAACCGTACGAAAAGAAACCGCGGTTAAGGAACTGCGCGATCGGCTCGCCGCAGCACCGAACCTGTTTTTGACCGACTACCAAGGTTTGACCGTCGCGGAGATCACCAAACTTCGTGGCGAGCTTCGCAAGGACGGCAACACGTATTCCGTCGTGAAAAACACGCTCTTTCAAATCGCCGCCGGCGACGTTGCGTCGCAACTGAAAGAGTTCCTCGTCGGGCCGACTGGCATCGTTTTCGCAGGCGTCGACCCGATCGCGCCGGCGAAGGCCCTAAAAACGTTCAGCGACGCCACTAAGAAACTCAGCGTCAAAGCGGCGTACATCGACGGCAGAATCGTCGACGCCGCGCAGGTGGACGTACTCGCGAAACTGCCGCCCAAGTTGGAACTCATCGCGAGGCTCGTCGGCACGCTGGCCAGCCCGTTGCGCGGCCTCGTCACCGTACTTTCGGGAAATCAGAGCGGCCTCGTCCGCGTGCTTACCGCTATCCGCGAGCAAAAAGAAGCCGCGGCCTCTAACGTCTAAGGGAGATCAACATCTATCATGGCAATCGCCGACATCATCGAACAAATCGACAAACTTACGGTTCTCGAGCTCGCCGACATCGTAAAGCAGCTTGAGGAAAAATACGGCGTCTCCGCCGCGGCTCCGGCCGCGATGATGGCCGCCCCCGCCGCGGCCGCAGCGCCGGCGGTAGAACAGACGGAGTTCGACGTCATCCTCTCCGAAGCCGGACCTGAGAAGATCAAGGTAATTAAGGCCGTTCGCGAACTGACGAGCCTCGGCCTTACCGAAGCGAAATCCTTTGTGGAGAGCGCCCCGAAGGCCGTCAAGGAAGGCGTCACCAAAGACGAAGCCGAGCAGGTTAAGAAGAAGCTCGAGGAAGCCGGAGCAAAGGTCGAAATAAAGTAGCTTCTGATCGCGTCACTCAACGAAATAAACGGGAGCGTAAGCTCCCGTTTATTTCTTCCGAGGAATTCGCCCATGCAAATGCAGCCCACTACGAACGTTCCCGCATGGGTGCAGTTCGTGCCGTTGGCGATCGTCGCTATCATCCTCATATTTCGCTTCGTTCGTCCGCAAAGAATCAGCGTGACGCGTATGTGGATCCAGCCGATCATTTTGGTCGTGCTGACCGGCTGGGTGATCTATGCCTCCGAAATGTTAAACCCGGCACCGATTTGGGAGATCGTCGTGGCGCTTATTGTGGGCGCGATTGCCGGCGCGCCGCTGGGAATTCTACGCGGAATGCACACCGACGTCCGGCCTACCGATCGCCCCGGCGTCATGTATCTCGGATCGTCGTGGATCACGATCGCGATATTCATCGCAGCTTTTGGCTTGCGCACCGTCGTTCGTTGGGCGATGCCCCACCGCGGGAGTCTCTCGAGCTCGGTTGGTGACGGATTGCTCGCCTTTGCAATCGGCTTTATCGTAGCAAGCTACGTCGTTATCTTCCGAAAATACGAAGCGGAAGTTGCCGGCCGCCTTGCCTCTCCCCCCGCGCCGGGTGAATCGCAAGAAGCTTAAGAACCGGCCGCTTGCGGCGGATACCCTTGCTGCGGAGACCCTTGCGGCGGATACCCTTGCTGCGGAGACCCCTGCGGAGGATACCCTTGCTGCGGAGACCCCTGCGGCGGAGACCCCTGCGGAGGATACCCTTGCTGCGGAGACCCCTGCGGCGGATACCCTTGCGGCGGATACCCTTGCGGCGGATACTCTTGCTGCGGCAGCGTCGGCGTTACCAGCGGTTCAGACTTCGACGCGTTGTCGCTGAAGCGGCCGAACGTCGTCGGATCGCTTCGAAAAAGATTCTCTAGATCCGAAACGCGGTGATCGTCGCGCGGGTGATCCGAAAGCATCTCGAACTGTCCGCGGCTGCCCGGTTTCGATTGGAAGCGTTGAAACAGCCAGACCATGCCGTAAGGATTGAAGCCGGCCTGCGCGCACGTATACGCGCCGGCTCGATCGGCGTTGGATTCAACCGTGCGCGAAAACGTCATCGCCTGTGCGCCCGCGCCCAGACCCACCGCCATCTGCCCCAGCGGGTTGTTACCCATCAGCAACCCCAGCACTCCCGCGGCCATTTGAAGATTCTGATCTTTGTGCGCGTTATTGTAGACGTCGTGATGGATGTCGTGTGAAACTTCGTGGCACAGCACGGCAGCCAGCTCGTCTTGGTTTTTGGCGAAGCTCATCATCGCCGTCGTAACGTATACGTTTCCCCCCGGCACCGCGAACGCGTTGGGCGAGCGTTCGTTGACCAGGATGAAATGAAAGGGCGTAAAGTACTGAGCGTTGGCCGCGCTTGCAATCCGCGTCGCAACCGGGTTGAGCGCGTCGTAATAGGGCGACGATCGAACGATTTCGCCCCGCTGCGCGAGCTGTGCGAACTGCTGCTGCCCGATTTGCGTTTCCCACTGGTTCTGGCGCGGATCCGCCTGCGCGGGTGCCGCGCACGCAAATGCGACCGCCATCGCTAAGCCGAAGGCGATCGCCCGCCCCTTTAGACGAGTCTTCATACCGCTTCATTCTAATCGACTTGCCGCCCGCACCGAGCGCCCCGCCGCGGCAAAACGGCTAAGAATAGATGAGAAAAACGCGGGAGAAATCTCCCGCGTCCCTCGTTCCTACCTAAACGGAGGCCGAGCCCCCCTAATGCATGAGGAACCCGACCAGCAAAAGCGCCACGATGTTAAGCACTTTGATCATCGGGTTGATTGCCGGGCCGGCCGTGTCTTTGTATGGGTCGCCGACCGTGTCGCCGGTTACGGCCGCCTGATGGGCGATCGAGCCCTTGCCGCCGTAGTGGCCGTCTTCGATGTACTTCTTTGCGTTATCCCACGCGCCGCCGCCCGTCGTCATTGAGATCGCGACGAACAGACCGGTTACGATCGACCCGACGAGAATGCCACCCATCATTTGCGCGCCCGTGCTTCCCGGCAGAACGTTGAAGTACGAAAGCAGCACGACGACGACCGGAACGCCGACCGGAATCAGCGCCGGGACGATCATTTCCTTGAGCGCGTGCTGCGTCACGATGTCGACGGTCGTCGCGTAGTTCGGTTTAGACGTACCCGCCATGATGCCGGGATTCTCGCGGAACTGCCGGCGCACTTCTTCGACCACCGCACCGCCCGCGCGCCCGACCGCTTCCATCGAAAGCGATGCGAATAGGTACGGCAGCAAGCCGCCGATGAACAGTCCGCACAGCACGTACGGATTGCCGATCGCGAACAGATTCTTCACGCCTTCGACGCACGCGCCGACGTCGGCGCCGGGGCATTTATGTTTGATCAGCTCCTGCAAGAACGCCGCGAACAGCACGACCGCGGCGAGCGCGGCCGAGCCGATCGCATAGCCCTTCGTAACGGCTTTGGTCGTATTACCGACCGCATCGAGCGGATCCGTGACGTTGCGCACGGCCTCGGGCATCTCGGCCATCTCGGCGATGCCGCCGGCGTTATCGGTAATCGGGCCGAACGAGTCGATCGCCACGATGATGCCGGCCAGCGACAGCATCGCCATCACGGCGATGCCGACGCCGTAGACTCCGGCGAAGCCGAAGCTTACCAGAATGCCGATGACGATTACGATCGCCGGTCCTGCCGTGCCCTGCATCGAAACGGCGAGGCCTGCGATCATATTCGTCGCGTGACCGGTAATCGACGCTTTCGCGATGTTTTGAACGGGCGCGAACTGCGTTCCGGTGTAGTATTCGGTAATCAACGTAATGGCTGCGGTAATAACGACGCCGACCAGCGCGCACACGAAGATCGCCAGCGGCGTAACGCCGGTAGCGTCGGCGAACGTCCGATTGGCGGCGAACCAAAAGCCGACGAGCGCGAGGACGCTGGCGACGGCCATGCCCAGGTAAAGAGCGCCCATGATGCGCCCTTTCTCGACTTTGCCGATACCTACGAACAGCGTTCCGATGATCGACGCGACGATCGACAGCGCGCCCAGGACTAGCGGGAAGGTCGTCGCGCCCGGGATGGTGGCGCCGAAGATCAAGTTGCCCAGCAGCATCGCCGCGACCGTCGTGACGCAGTACGTCTCGAACAAGTCGGCCGCCATGCCCGCGCAGTCGCCGACGTTGTCGCCGACGTTGTCCGCGATGACCGCCGGATTGCGCGGATCGTCTTCGGGGATGCCGGCTTCGACTTTGCCGACCAAGTCCGCGCCGACGTCGGCAGCCTTCGTATAGATACCGCCGCCCAGACGCGCGAAAACGGAAATCAGCGAGCATCCGAACGCCAAGCCGACCATCGCGTTAAGCGACGTTGCGGCATCGCCGTCGTTAACTCGCAGCAGTATCCAGTAGTAGCCGGAGACCGCCAGCAGGCCGAGACCGACGACCAGCATGCCCGTAACCGTTCCGCCGCGGAACGCGACGTTCAAGGCCGGTTTTAGGCCCCCGCGAGCGGCTTCGGCCGTGCGCACGTTGGCGCGCACCGACACGATCATGCCGATGAATCCCGCCGCGCCGGAAAGAATCGCGCCGATCAGAAACCCGATCGCCGCCTCCTTGCCGAGCGTCGGCGCGAAGAAGATGACGATCGCGAGCACCACGGCCACGATCCCGATGGTAAAGTACTGGCGCTGGAGGAAGGCCATCGCGCCTTCCTGGATGGCCGTGGCAATTTCTTTCATGCGTTCGTTGCCCGCGGGCTGCGCCAACACCCAGAAGGTGAGCGCAATTCCGTAAAGCACGGCGAGCGCACCGCCAATCAAACCGGCCACAATCGCTGTCTGTGCCGTCATTCCAATCCTTATGCAGGGTAAGCTGGGTACGAATTCGGCCCGCAAGCGGGCCGACCGGCCTGGTTACTCCGGCGCCGGCGGCGAGTCCTCCAAAGCCCCCCGGGCAAAGCGTGCGTGCGACTCGATCACGACGCGGCGCGCGTGGGTCGTGTCGCGCCACCCGAGGACGCACGTGTGTTTACCCTCAAGCGCCTTGTAGGTCTCGAAGAAGTGCGAAATCTTCCGCAGCGTGTGCGCGAATATTTGCGTATAATTTTGAATTTCATCGAACGCAGGTTCGCCCACCGGAACCGCGAGGATCTTGTCGTCGGGCTTGTCTTCGTCGACCATCGCCAGCAAGCCGATCGGGCGCGCCGCGACCAGGCATCCGGTAAAGGTCGGCTGGATCGCGAGAACCAGCACGTCGAGCGGATCGCCGTCGAGCGCCAGCGTCCGCGGCGCGAAACCGTAGTCGCCGGGATAGTGAATCGACGAGTGCAGAACCCGGTCGAGCCGGAAAATGTCGAGATCCTTGTCGTATTCGTACTTGTTGCGCGACCCTTCGGGAATCTCGACGACGACGTTGATCTCGTCCGGCTGGCGAGCGCCCAACGGAAGATAGAGGTGATTTCGCGGCGTCGGAGCGGTCATGCTGGGGAGCGCGGTTCCTCTGCCGGAGCGGGGCATCCTTCGGCGAACGATCGCCTCGATGGAGACGGTGGACTTTCTGGTGGTCGGTTGCGGGCCGGCTGGAGCGACGGCCGCGCGCGAAGCGGCTC
>DATCGB010000172.1:0-10676 GCA_036509155.1 Candidatus Tumulicola sp.
ATGGCGATCTTGACGAGTAATCGCCGTTGCCCAGACAAGAGCGCCCAAACGACGATTGCTACTACGAAAGGCGGCTCGATCTCCTAAGCCAAGGCGACATCTTTCGTGACGCCCCTCTGGCTTATCCATTTCCGCCCGGCGAAATCGTAGAAGATCCAAACGCAGCCTCCGGCGCGCGACGGTTTCTTTCAGGCCCATTCGAGCTTGGGAACGCAATCCTGCTGACACCTACATGCTCGATGCGCGCGCAGCAGACTGCCGACGTGAGATATGCTCACCCGGTTCGCGTGCTCGCCGTGATGCGCTCCATTGACGAACTGTTGCAGCGAGGAGTCCTTACTGCGGACCGCCTTGGCCTACTGCGAAAATACGATGGCCTCATCAACTATATGTACCTGCCGGAGTGCCCCGAGGAATTCCCAGAGAGCGTCGCGCTCCTTTACATGACCGTAATTTTGCATCATGATATAATCGAAGGTCAGAGGATCGCGCAGCTGGCTTACAAAGGCGCGCAGCAATTGCAGCGAAAGCTCGTGGCGTTTGTCTCCGGACTCTTGGTTGACCGCAACGATTTCAAACCGCCCATGGATTAGTCTTCTTAGTCGTGGGGTGCGGTTGACGCGCGGCCGAACTCGGCGATGGCGGCGACGAAATCCGCACCGTAGCGCTCGAGCTTCACGTCGCCCACGCCGGAGACGTTACGAAAGGCCGCCAAGGTCGCGGGCTTCCCGGAGGCGAGCTCGCGGAGGGTCGCATCCGAAAAAACGACGTACGGGGGCACGCCTTGGTCTTGTGCCAAGCGTTTGCGCAGGCTGCGGAGATGCTCGAACAGATCGCTTTCAAACGGCACGTCCGCCGCGTCGGCCGCGTCCGCTCGCGCCGCTTTCTTGCGTCCCTTGGCCCGTTTGCCGACGATCCGCGGCTTGGCAAACTCGAACGGGCGGCGTTGCGTGAGGGCGTCGCGGCCGTCCATCGTGAGGTGCAGCGTCCGGTGCTCGGGCTCGAGTTCGATCCAGCCGGTGCGCAACAGCTCGGAAACGAGCGCGAGCCACTCCGCCTTGGTAAACTCGGTTCCGATGCCGAAGGTCGAGAGGCGGTCGTGTCCGCGCGCCGCGACGTTCTCGGTGGCGTGGCCGAGCAGAACGTCGATGAGGTGATGCGCGCCGGTCGCGTAACCGCTATGCGCGCGAACGCGATAGATGCACGACAGCAATTTTGCGCTCGCCACGGTCGCGTCGACGCGCTCGGGCGGCTCGAGACAGTTATCGCAGTTTCCGCACGTCTCGGCGACGCCGGTATCGCCGAAGTAGCGCAGCAAAAAGGCGCGCCGGCACGTCGATACGGCGGCGAAATCGAGCATTTGCCGCAGCAGGCGATGGGCGCGCTCGCGCTCGTCGGGGTCGGCGACTTGTGCGATGAAGTGGCGCTGCTTGGCGGCGTCGCCGCCGCTGAAGAAGAGGGCGCAGTCGCTGGGCAAGCCGTCGCGTCCGGCGCGCCCGGTTTCCTGATAGTAGCCCTCGAGGTTTTTGGGAACGTCGTAGTGGACGACGTAGCGTACGTTCGGCTTGTCGATGCCCATGCCGAAGGCGATCGTCGCGCATACCACGCGAATCTCGTCGCGCACGAATAGGTCTTGGTTGCGGGCGCGTTCCCCGGGCGAGAGCCCGGCGTGATAGGGGCGAGCCGAGATTCCGGCGGCCGTGAGACGGACCGCCAAGTCCTCGGCCGACTGGCGGCTGGCAACGTACACGATGCCGCTCTCGGCCGCGCGCTCCGTCGACCACGCCAGCAGTTGTTTGAACGCGTCCCGCTTTTCAAAGACCACGTACCGCAGGTTGGGTCGATTGAATCCGGCGACGAATCGCCGCGGACCCCGCAGCCGAAGATAGCGGGCGATGTCGTCGCGCACGCGATCGGTCGCGGTCGCGGTGACGGCGGCGATCGGCACGTCCGGGTAGCGCGCCCGCAGCGACGCGATGTGACGGTACTCGGGTCGAAAGTCGTGTCCCCACTCGCTGACGCAATGGGCTTCGTCCACGGCGATGTGCTTGAGGTTCCAGCCGGCGAGACGCTGTTGAAAGTCGGGCAACACGACCCGTTCGGGGGCGGCGTAGAGCAGCCGGTACTCGCCTCGGTCGAGGCCGGCGATGCGGCGCGCCGACGTAACCGCGTCGATCGAACTGTTGAGAAACGTCGCCGCGACGCCGTTGGCCAGCAGTCCGTCGACTTGGTCTTTCATCAAAGCGATGAGCGGCGAGATCACCAGCGTCAAGCCGGGCCTGAGCAGCGCCGGCAGTTGATAACAGAGCGACTTCCCTCCGCCGGTCGGAAGCAGCGCCAGCACGTCGTCGCCGGCGAGCGACGCTTCGGCGATCTCGCGCTGCAGCGGACGAAACGAATCGTATCCGAAGTAGTGTTTGAGCGCATCGTCGAGCGTCATCGTCTCCACAGTGCCTCCTTCACGGTCGGCGGCGACACGCCCCGCAGGCGCGGCGTCGCAACTGGTGTTAGTTCATGAAGGAGAGGCCGGCTCCGATGTAGTGCTGACGTTGCACGTTGGGCAGCGTCAGTGAAAAGCCGTATTCGACGTCGAGCTGCACGTGTGGGCCGAAGTCGCGCTGATACACGAAGTCGAGGAAGCTCTTGGATCCGAGATTGGGGCCGGCCTGCGAGAAGTACGCGTACTCGGCGGCGACCTGCGAGGGCCCGCCGGGCAGCGCGGCGGCGAACTCAAGCGTCGGGGTGAACGCGAAATACGATTGTGCGACGCTCGCTCCGTTGAATCCGCCGAACGCGTTGAAGCCGAGCGTCCCGGACAGCGAGAACTCCGGGTCGATCGTGTATCCCCAGTTGAAATTTCCGGTGTATTGAGCGTTTCCGGCGCTAAACGCCGCGGCGCCGGTGGGAATCGTGACGAGCGCGTTCACGCCCCAGTCGGCTTTTGAGTTGAAGCCGAGTTCGTACTTCGCACCGATGCTCAGATCGCTCAACCCGTCGACCGCAATGCCGCCGAGCGATGCGTGGTTCTCGGCGATCGGTCCGAGCTCGACGTCGAGGTGCGGATCGCTGGTTCCGATGCGAATCAGCGACTGCGGATAGGTGGCGAGGTTGCCGCCGCCGGGTCCGGTCGTCACCGTATTGGTGTAACCGTTCTCGATATCGGCGTGACCCGTGCGGACGGTGCAGACGCCGGTGCCGAACGTCGGGCGGTTGACGATCGAGAGCAGCGAGCCGCAGGGATCGGCGGGCGCGGACGGGGCCGTCGACGCCGCGGGCGTGGGAGCCGGCACGAGGCTGGGCGCGGGAAGCGGCGAGGCAATCGCCGAGACGATCGCGAGAAGGGGTGCGAGAGCGGTCATCGTGTACGCTCCAAACGTGCAAGCGGCGTGCGTGAGGCGCCCATATCCTATCATCGGCCCGCGCCGTGCGAAAGCGTCCGTTCGGATCATCCGATTGACGGCTGGCGCCGCACGCGCCGCGAGCGTATCCTCAGGTCATGCCGAAGCTCGCAGGCCGTTCGTAATGTTGGAAGTCGGATTGGCCATCCTGTCGATCGTGTGTTTTATCGTGCTGGATCGCTACGTTGTCGGCTGCGAGAGGATGTGACGGCGTGCCGTTCGACGACGCTTTAGGGCTGGTTTTGACCCTTGCCGCGCTCGCGTACCTGGCATTCGCGATGCTGCGCCCGGAAAAGTTTTAAACGATGACCGCGATCGGCTGGCTGCAGGCAGCGGTATTCTTTGCCATCGTTTTAGCGCTGACCAAACCGACCGGGCTGTATCTGGTGCGCGTCTTCGAGGGCCGGCGCACCTGGCTCTCGCCGATCCTGGTGCCGGTCGAGAAGCTCGCGTACCGGCTCGGCGGCGTGCGCGAAAACGAGGAGATGACGTGGTACGCGTACGCCCTGTCGATGCTGGCCTTCTCGGCGGTCGGGCTGCTGTATCTGTACGTCTTGCTGCGCACGCAAAAGTGGCTTCCGCTCAATCCGGCGCACTTCGACAACCTCGCGCCCGACCTTGCCTGGAATACGGCGGTGAGCTTTCTCACCAACACCAACTGGCAGTTCTATTCCGGCGAGAGCACGTTGAGCTACTTCTCGCAGATGGCCGGCCTGGCGTGGCACAACTTCGTCTCGGCGGCGGTTGGGATCGCCGTCGCGGTTGCGGTCGTGCGCGGGCTGGTGCGCACGACCGTCGCCACGCTGGGGAACTTCTGGGTCGACCTGACGCGCTGCTGCCTTTACGTGCTGCTCCCGGTGTCGATCGTGGTCGGCCTCTTTTTCGTGTCGCAGGGCGTGCCGCAGAATTTTCACGCCTATCGTGCGGTGACGTCGATCGCGGGCTTCGCGCAGTCGATTACCGGCGGTCCGATGGCGTCGCAGGAAGTCATCAAAGAGTTCGGTACCAACGGCGGCGGGTTCGTCAACGCCAACTCGGCATCGCCGAACGAAAACCCCAACCCGTTGACCAACCTGGTCGAGATGCTGCTGATTATCGCCCTCGGCGCCGGTCTCACGTACATGTACGGGACGATGGTCAAAGACACGCGACAAGGTTGGGCGATATTCTCGGCGATGGCGCTGCTCTTTTTGGCCGGTTTTGCGGTCGCCTACTGGGCGGAGGCCGCGGGCAATCCGATCGTGCATCACCTCGGCCTCGCGGGCGGCAACATGGAGGGCAAGGAGTGCCGTTTCGGGGTGGCGGCGTCGGCGCTCTTTGCAACGGTTACGACCGACACGTCGTGCGGGGCAGTCAACGCGATGCACGACTCGTTTATGCCGCTGAGCGGTCTGATTCCGCTGGTCAACATGCAACTCGGCGAAATCGTTTTCGGCGGCGCCGGCAGCGGGCTGTACGGCGCGATCGTGTTCGTGGTGCTGACGGTGTTCATCGCCGGTTTGATGGTCGGGCGTACGCCCGAGTACTTGGGAAAGAAAATCGAGCGCCGCGAGGTGCAGTTTGCGATCCTGGCGATCCTGGTTACGCCGGTGCTGTGTCTGGTGCCGACGGCGATCGCCGCGATCGTGCCGGCCGGGTTGGCGACGCTCAACAACGCGGGCCCGCACGGTTTCTCGGAGATTCTCTACGCGTTTACCTCGACCAACGCGAACAACGGATCGGCGTTCGCCGGCCTCGGGCCCAATCGTTTCTACGACGTGATTACCGGGTTGAACATGATGTTCGGGCGATTCGCCGTCGCCATCCCGGTGCTCGCGTTGGCGGGGGCGCTGGCCGGTAAGAAAGCCGTTCCCGAAAGCGCCGGCACCTTTACCACGCACTCGCCGATTTTCGTCGCGCTGCTGATCGGCGTGATCGTGATCGTCGGGGCGCTCACGTTCTTGCCCGCGGATGCGCTTGGTCCGATCGTCGAACATCTCTTCGTTCAACAAGGAAAGACGTTTTAAAATGCGCTCGCTCTTCGACCGCCGGATGCTCGTTCGCGCGATCGGCGATTCGTTTGTGAAGCTCGACCCGCGCCTGCAGGTGCGCAATCCGGTGATGTTCGTGGTCGAAGTCGGAGCGGTGGTGACGTCGTGTTTCTTCGTGCGCGACCTGATGCGGCATACCGGTACTGCGGGGTTCGACTTCGCCATCTGCGCGTGGTTGTGGTTCACCGTGCTGTTTGCCAACTTCGCCGAAGCGGCGGCCGAGGGACGCGGAAAGGCACAAGCCGAGTTTCTGCGCCGGACGAAGGCCGACACGACCGCCCGGCGCGTGCTCGACGACGGCGTCGAAGAGGTCGTGCCCAGCACGGTCTTGCGAAAGGGCGACCGATTCGCCGTGGCGGCGGGGGAAATCGTCGCGGCCGACGGCGAGGTGCTCGAAGGGGCTGCGACCATCGACGAATCGGCGATCACCGGCGAATCCGCACCGGTCGTGCGCGAATCGGGCGGCGACCGCAGCTCGGTGACCGGCGGTACGCGCGTCCTTTCCGACCGCATCGTTGTGCGGGTGACCGCCAATCCGGGAGAAAGCTTTCTGGATCGGATGATCGGGCTGGTCGAAGGGGCGAAGCGCCAGAAAACGCCCAACGAGATCGCGCTTTCGATTCTGCTCGCGGGTCTGACGATCGTGTTCGTGATCGCCGTTGCGACCTTGGCCCCGTTTTCGATCTATGCGGGGGCGACCCAAAGCGTTACGGTGCTCATCGCGCTGCTGGTGTGCCTCATTCCAACGACGATCGGCGGCCTGCTGTCGGCGATCGGCATCGCCGGAATGGACCGCGTGATGGCGCGCAACGTCCTCGCGTCGAGCGGGCGCGCGGTTGAAGCCGCCGGAGACATCGACACGCTCCTGCTCGACAAGACCGGCACGATTACGCTGGGCAATCGTCAAGCCGTCGAGATCGTTTGCGCCGACGGGATCGACCCGAAGGATGCAGCCCGGATGGCCTATCTGTCGTCAATCGCCGACGAGACGCCGGAGGGCCGCTCGATCGTCGTGCTGTCGCGCGCGGACGGCTCGCACGACGGCGAACCGGAAGGCTCGACGTTCGTACCGTTCAGCGCGTACACGCGGATGAGCGGCCTCGACCTGCTCGACGGGTCGAAGATTCGCAAGGGCGCTCCGGATTCCGTGCTGGCATGGGTGCGCGAGCAGGGCGGCACGCCGTCGACCGCGCTTTCGCCCGAGATCGAACGCATTGCTCGCAGCGGCGGCACGCCGCTCTTGCTGGCGCGCGACACCGCCGTCCTGGGCGTGATCTATCTCAAGGACATTCTCAAACCGAACATGCACGTGCGCTTCGATCGTCTACGCGCGATGGGCATTCGCACGGTGATGATCACCGGCGATAACCCGCTTACCGCCGCCACGATCGCCAAAGAGGCCGGGGTCGACGATTTTCTGGCCGAAGCGACGCCTGAAACCAAGATGGACCTGATCAAGCGCGAGCAGATTTCGGGCCGGCTGGTAGCGATGACCGGCGACGGAACCAACGACGCGCCGGCCTTGGCGCAAGCCGACGTCGGGCTGGCGATGAACTCCGGAACCCAGGCGGCCAAAGAGGCGGCCAACATGATCGACCTCGACTCGGATCCAACCAAACTCATCGAGGTCGTCGAGGTCGGCAAGCAACTGCTGATGACGCGCGGATCGCTGACGACTTTTTCGATCGCCAACGACGTTGCCAAATATTTCGCGATCCTTCCGGCGATGTTCGCGGTTGCCTACAAGCCGATGGATCTGCTCAACGTCATGCGGCTCACGACCCCGCAGAGCGCGATCCTCTCGGCCGTCATTTTCAACGCGTTGATCATCATCGCGCTGGTACCGCTCGCGCTGCGCGGCGTGAAGTATGTGCCGAAAGGAGCGAACGCGGTCTTGTTCAAGAACGTCCTGCTCTACGGCGTCGGCGGGATCGTGGTTCCCTTCGTCGGCATCAAACTGATCGACACGATTCTCGCGACGCTGCACCTGACATAGGAGTCACAAACGCATGCTTCGGTACGCCGCCACCGCCTTTCGAATCACGATCGTCAGCATCGTCGCTTTGGGTTTGCTCTATCCGCTGGGGATGACGGCGATCGCGCAGGCGCTGTTCCCGAAGCAGGCCAACGGATCGCTCGTGGTCGTTAACGGCAGCGTGGTTGGGTCGTGGATCGTCGGACAGAACTGGACGGCACCGCGGTACTTTCAGGGCCGCCCGTCGGCGGCCGGGAAGGGATACGACCCGACGTCGACCGGCGGAACCAATCTCGGACCGACGTCGGCGAAACTCATCGCGGCGACCAAGCTCGCGATGACGCAACTCGAGAAAGCCAATCCCGGCGCGGGCGGACCGCCGCCGATCGACCTGGTAACCTCAAGTGCGAGCGGCATCGATCCCGACATCAGCCCGGAAGCGGCGTATTGGGAAGCGCCGCGCGTTGCGCGGGCGCGCCACATGACGCTCGATGCCGTGCGTACCCTGGTGGCCGCGCACGTGCGGGGACGGCAGTTCGGCTTCCTCGGCGAGCCGCACGTCAACGTTCTAGAACTCAACCTCGCGCTGGACGGTATCCACGCGGAGTAGCTGCGGACGCGGCGGCGGCAGTTAATCTTCGGGGGCGGCGGGGACGCTGGCGTTGGGCGCGGTGAGGACGAGCAGTTCGCGGGCGCCGGCGTCGAGCAGGCGCCGCGCAAAGGATCGCGGCGACGGCCACCGGCGCGCGCGGTCGGTGCCCGAGACCGCGATGGTCGTCTCGGGTTTTGCGCGCGCGATGTCCAACAGGCGAGCGGGCACGTCGTCGGCAGTTTCTTCGATGAACTCGACGTTGGTTTTGCGCGCTTCGTTGCGCAGCGCTTCGATGGCGGCGGGGTTAGGGCGATCTTTGGGGTTGGTAACGTGTGCGATGGCGAACTCGATTGCGAGCCGCGCGGCGATACGGCCGGCGCGCGAAATCGCGGGCAAGTCGGCCGGTCGCGATCCCACGCCGAGCAGCAGACGCTCGAACGGCGAGGCGACGCGCTCTCGATAACGTGCCCGCAGCGCCTCGCGAAGTGCTAGTTCGCGCAGCGCGCAGAGGTTTTCGGTGCGAAAGAAGTTCCCGAGAGCGGCGTCGACACGATCGAGAGGATAGATCTTTCCTTCGCGCAGACGCTGGCGCAGCGTGTCGGGGGTCACGTCGACGAGTAGCACTTCGTCGGCTAACGAGAGGATGCCATCGGGCAGCGTTTCGCGCACGACGGTTCCGGTTAGGCGCCGCACGGTATCGCCGAGTCCTTCGAGGTGCTGGATGTTCAGCGTCGAGATGACGTCGATGCCGGCGCGCAGCACGGCCAGCACGTCGTAGAAGCGCTTGGGCGCGGTCGATCCGGGTGCGTTGGTATGCGCGAGTTCGTCGATCAGCGCTACTTGCGGTCGTCGTGCGATCAGCCGCTCGCGATCGAACTCCTCGTACGTTCGGCCGTCGACGACGATCGTTTTCGGCGGAAGCACGCTTAAACCGTCTAGCAGATCGCGCGTTTCCTTGCGACCGTGCGTTTCGACCAGACCGGCGAGCACGTCGACGCCTTCGCCGGCTAGCTGATGCGCGCGGTCGAGCATTGCGTAGGTTTTTCCGGCACCGGCGGCGGCACCGAGATAGACCGTCAGCTTGCCGTAGCCGACGCGCAGGCGATCGCCGGCCGTTTGGGAGTAGGGCGAGCGGGCGGCATTTTCACCGAGATACGTCTGGCCCGAGCCGACGATAAACAGGTCGTAGGGGAGCGGTACGTTGGCGAGTTTGGCGGCCGCCTTTCCGTTGGGAAGTGCGACCAGCGCGGCCCGCAGCGCGTCGGGATCGATCGACAGCGGATCGGCCGAATCGCGCAAGGTCTCGCCGCCAAGTTCGCGCGTGATCGGTTCGAGCGGCGCGCGCGGAGTGCCGGCGGTCGGCACGACTTCGAGCGTCAGGTCGAGCGCGTGCGCGATCGCGGCCGTACGCCGGAGGAACGGCGCCGGGTCGACGTCGGGGTACACGAACGCGGCCGCCATCGAACTGCGGCCGGCTTTGACGACCGGAAGGGTGAGGCTGTCGACCGTGCGCAGCAAGAGTTCGCGAAGCATGTAGAGCGTTTGGTCTTTGAACGCGCCGCCGAGCGCGCGATCCACGTCGCCTTCGTTGACGATTTTTCCAGCCCGCACCCGGCTTTGCAGCAAACGCGGGGACACGTCGAGGGCGATCGTTTCGTCGGCGCTCTGCAAAAACGAGAGCGGGATGATTTCGCGAATCGGGTAGCCGATCAGCGCTTCGGCGGTGGGTGCGACGGTTTCGAGGTGCGCGATATTGAACGCGCCGATCGTCCCGATGCCGTGGTCGCGCAGCGCGAGTGCGTCTTGCCAACGCTTGGCGTGGACCGCGCCGTTGAGGTTTTCGTGTGCGAGCTCGTCGAGCAGCACCACGTCGGGCTTGTCGCGGAGCGCCGCGTCGAAGTCGAAGTCTTCGAAGGATCCGTCGCCGAGCTTGACGCGGCGCGTGGGAATGCGCGGGAACTCGGCGGCGGCGCGCTCGAGGTCGGGGCGCCCTTTGGTTTCGATCCAGCCGATGGCCACGCGCTTGCCGTCGGCCTGCAGACGCCGCCCGTCTTCGAGCAAGCGCCGGGTCTTGCCGGCGCCGGGCGCGCTCGCAACGTAGACGACGAGGCGCGCGCGTCCGCCGAGTTCGCGAAGGAGCGCTTCGGCTTTGGTGGTTCGGTCCATCGCCTGGCGGCTTCGCGCGGGCGGCAAGGCGCCCCCGCCGACGCAGAGAAGGCGCCCCAGATGGCCTTCCTCTGCTACGCGTTGCTGGTCGCGGCTGCGATCGTCGATCTGGTGACGCCGCAGCTTTTCGTTGCGGCGATTTTGCTCAACGGCCCGATCGCGCTGAGCAGTCTCGCGCTGCGCGGGCGGCTTACGGCGCAGCTCGTGGTCGCCGCCGAGATCGCCAACCTCGCGGCCGGATACTTCAACGGCGTCCAGGCCGGATTTCGCTGGGACGGCATTGCGATCGGCGATCGGATCCTGTCGGCCGCGTCGTTCGTGCTGGTCGGCTACCTGAGCGTCAAAACCCAGGAGTACGCGCGCGAGGCCGGGGCATCGGCCGGGCGCATGCGCCAGGTCCGCTTCGAGCAGACCCTGCGCGAGGCCACGCGGCGCATTCGGGAGACGCTCAACCTGGATCTGGTTCGGCGTGCGATCCTCCGTGAATCGCTTGAACTGATCGACGCATCGGCGGG